>JBFIDS010000015.1:0-17258 GCA_041603715.1 Paraconexibacter sp.
CGCGCGGCGACGCGCAGCGCGCCCCACACCGCGGCGCCACAGGACATCCCGCACAGGACGCCCTCCCGACGCGCGAGATCCCACGCCGTCGCGATCGCGTCGTCGTCGGGGCACGCGATGACCTCGTCGAGGACGCCGCGGTCGAGCACCGAGGGGACGAAACCGGCGCCGATCCCCTGGATGCGGTGCGGCCCCGGGCGCCCCCCGCCGAGCACCGGGCTGCTCGCCGGTTCGACGGCGACGACGCGGATCGACGGATCGCGCTCCTTGAGGAAGGTCCCGACGCCGGTGATCGTGCCCCCGGTCCCCACCCCGGCGACGAGCACATCGACGTCGCCGTCGAGCGCCTCCCAGATCTCCGGGCCCGTCGTGCGCCGGTGTGCCTCCGGGTTGGCGGGGTTCGAGAACTGGTCCGGGATCCAGGCGTCGGGACCGCCGGCGAGCCGCCGCGCGGCGTCGACCGCCTCGTTCATCCCGCCCATCGACTCGATGATCTCGACGCGCGCGCCGTACATCCGCAGCAGCGCCTCCCGCTCGCGGCTCATCCCCTGCGGGAGCGTGATGACGAGGTCGTAGCCCTTGGCGGCGCACACGAAGGCGAGCGCGATCCCGGTGTTCCCCGAGGTCGCCTCGACGATCGTCGTGCGACCCGGCTCGATGCGCCCCTCGGCCTCCGCGGCCTCGACCATGGCGATCCCGATGCGGTCCTTCACCGATCCGCCGGGGTTGAACGCCTCGAGCTTCGCGTACAGCTCGACGTCGGTCCCGGGCGGCTCGGTCCGCGTGAGGCGGACCATCGGGGTCCTCCCGACGTGGTCCGCGATGTTGTGGGGAATGAGTCCCATGGCGCGGATCACTGTACCGGCGCCCTCGGCTCACACCTCGCTCCGGCGAGGGGTTGCTCGCCGGATCCGTCGCGCGGCGCGCCGCACGCGCAGGACGCGCGTGGCACCCCGGTCCCCGTGCCCGGGGCCCCGGGATCTCGCGGTCGCCGCGGGGACGGGAGCCGGAACCGGGACGAGACCCAACCGAGACCTGCCCGCCGGTCGGCGCTGTCACGATCGCCACATGGGTCCGGACGAGTGCACGTACGCCGGCGACGACACGCCGGACCACGTCATGCCGGACCGCAGCCCCGACTCGCGCGCCCTCGCCACGGTGAGCGCCATCCACGTCGCCGATGCCCGCCTGGGCATCGCCTCGATCGGCCTCGCCGTCGCCCCGCGTGAGGGCCGCGCCTTCCGGGCGGCCTGCGTGCAGTCCGTGCCGCCGGACCGCTGCGAGCTGCACCTCGGGGCCGTCGTGCCCGTCCACGTCCACCGAGATCGGGCCGTGCGGATCGACTGGCCCGGCGAGGAGGGCACCTGGCGACCGCTCCCCGGACTGCTCGTCGACGGGGTGCACGACCTCGAGGGCCACAGAGCCCGCCGACGACTCCCTCGGGGTCAGCGGGCGCTGGCGACGGTGCTCGGTCAGAGCGCGCCGGGCCCGGCCGGCCCCGACGGGGCGGTCGACGTCGAGATCGAGGTCGGCGCCGGGCGCAGCGAGCACCTGATCCGCCTCATGCGCCGCGACGCACCCTTCTACGCCCGGCACCTGCTCCGGGCGGGCGCCATCCTCCCGGCGATCGTCGACGAGGTGGACGGCACCGTCCTCATCGACTGGCTGGCGGCCGCCAACGGCCTCGTGGCCCGCCACCTGCCGCCGCCGGGCGCGGTCCTCACCGCGCTCGCCACCGGTGGGTTCGGGGCGACGTCGGCGGACGCGCCGGGGCTGCGGCGACCGATGCTCCGGCCACCGGGCCCTGACGGAACGACCTCTCAGATGTAGTACATCGCGGCGCCGGCCTCGCTGGCCTCGCGCTCGAGGACGTCGGTGATCGTCGCGCCGGCGAGCACCGCCCGTGCCGCGGCCGCCGCCTCGGCGAACACGCTCTCGGAGTCCCGGCCCAGAGGGCCGTCGAGCAACTCCACGACCTCGAGGACCGTGATCGTCGCGGGGTCCCGCGCGAAGAGGTAGCCGCCCTTCACCCCGCGTTGCGAGCGCAGGACCCCGGCGCGCCTCAGGACCGCGAAGAGCTGCTCGAGGAACTGGACGGGGATGTCGCGCCGGCGGGCGAGCTCACCGATCGGCACGGGGGCCTCGTCGCCGCAGCGAGCGAGCTCGACGAGTGCCTTCAGCGCATAGGGGCTCTTGGAGGTGATCGACAGCATCGGGGTCGCAGAGGCTACGGTTCGCGACCTCGATCGTATGGCACCACTGCGACGTTACGGCCCGCCGGCCGCACTCATGGCCGTCATCTTCGGTCTCTCGTCGATCCCGACGCTCGATTCGGGGCTCGACGGCGACTTCGTCCTGCGCACGCTCGCGCACATGACCGAGTACGGGCTCCTGTGGTTCCTCTGGCTGCGCGCGCTGCGCTATCGCCGGCCGGTCGTGGCCGCCGTGATCTCGGTCGCCTACGCCGCCTCGGACGAGTGGCACCAGTCCTTCGTCACCGGTCGCCACGGGACGATCGTCGACGTCGCCATCGACACCGCGGGCGTCGCGGTCGCCTGGGGCGCCTGGGCGCTGTGGAACCGCCGACGGCTGGCTAGAGCCAGCCCCGCTCCGTCGCCATGAGGACCGCCTGGGCCCGGTCGACGGCGCCGAGCTTGCCGTAGATGTTGTGGAGATGGGTGCGGACCGTGCTCGTCGACAGGGAGAGCTCGAGCGCGATCTGCTTGTAGACCTTGCCCTCGGCGAGGCGCTTGAGGACCTCGACCTCGCGCCCGCTGAGCGGGCACGGATCGATCTGCCGGTTCCGCCCGGTCGACGGGTACGGAAGGTCGTACATCACGCCCCGCAGCTCCGTCGGGCCGAGCCCGATGACCCGCGCGGTGCGCAGGAGCTCGGTCGGGGAGACCGAGCCGCCCTGGGCGTAGTGGGCGAGCATGTCGGCGAGGCGGACGAACGCCGCCTCCCCCGTCGCGTCCTCGGAGTGGTGGCGCTCGATGACGGACGCGACCGCCTTCGGGAAGCCCCAGCGACGGGCGAGCACGCCGCCGACGAGCGCATGGTCGACCCCGAGCTCGCGGCGCTCGCGCTGGAGGCGCTCCTCCGGGGTGCGTGCCCCCTCGTGGACGCGGGCGGGGTACCCCGGGTAGGCGTGCATGAGGACGAGCTTGCCGATGTCGTGGAGGAGCGCCGTGACCATCAGACGGTCCCGGTCCTCGTAGCCGACGGCGGTGGCGAGCCGGTCCGCGGCGCGCTGCGTCGCGACGCCGTGGAGCCGGAAGCGCTCCGGGGCTGCGTCCCAGACGGTCGAGCGCTCGAAGAAGTCGAACGTGCGGGCCCGACTCGCGAGCGCCTGCACCGACTCGGGCGAGAGGAGCTCGACGGCCTGGACGACGCTTTCGACACGACCGCGCGTACGTCCCTCGACCTGGTTGGCGAGACGCATCACCGAGATGACGAGCGCCACGTCGGACTCGACGGCGCCGACGACGTCGCTCGTGCTGACCCGCTCCTGCTGCACGAGCGTGAGGAGGCGGTTGCGTGACTCGGCGAGGGCCGGGAACGCCTCGAGCGCCTCGAACGCCGCGGTCAGCCGCCGGCCGTGGCCCTCGTTGTGATGACGCTGCTGGCCGGCGTTGTCGGCAGAGGGCTCGATGCTGGGAGCAGTGCTCGGGTTCATGGCGTGGGTGCGTCTCCGATGAGGCTCGACGGGGGGACGATCCCTGTATCGGCATCTGTGGACGGATGATTGAGCCCTGATTTCTCCGGGACGCCTTCCGGGCGTCCCGGCGCCGCCTCAGCGCGCGAGCGCGGCGTCGATGCGACGCAGGCTCTCGTCGCGGCCAAGCGCGGCGAGCGACTCGAAGATCCCGGGTGAGATCGTCGTCCCCGCGAGCGCCACGCGGATCGGCTGGAAGACCTGCTTGGCCTTCGCCCCCCGCGCCTCGACGACCGCCCGGAGGGCCGCGTCGATCGACTCGGTCGTGAACGCATCGTCGGGGATCCCGGCGAGCGCACCGCGAGCGTCGGCGAGCGCGGCGCGGCCGTCCTCGCCGAGCCACTGCTCACGCGCCTTCGGGTCGTCCGCCGGGCCGTCGAGGAAGAACCCCGCAAGCGGCCAGAAATCGGCGAGCGTCTGGATCTTCTCGGCCGAGATCGCGACGTACGGGGCGAGCCCGGTCCGGCCCGTGTGGGTCTCGAGCGCGGCGGTGAGTGCCTCGTCGCCGAGCTCGCGCATGTAGCGCCCGTTGAGCCAGCGGAGCTTCTGGACGTCGAACTGCGCGGGGTTCTTCGAGACCCGCGAGACGTCGAAGCGCTTCACGAGCTCCTCGGTGGAGATGATCGTCTCGTCGTCGGCGTCCCCCCAGCCGAGCAGCGCGAGGTAGTTGCGGATCGCGGCCGGCAGGTACCCGGCGTCCCGGAGCTCCTGCACCGACGCCGCGCCGTGGCGCTTGCTCAGCTTCTTGCCGTCCGGCCCGTGCAGGAGCGGGAGATGGGCGAACGCCGGCGGCGTCGCGCCGAGCGCGCGGTAGACGAGCAGCTGCTTCGGGGTGTTCGAGAGGTGGTCCTCCCCGCGGACGACGTGCGAGATCCCCGCGTCGTGATCGTCGATCGCGACCGCGAAGTTGTAGAGCGCCGTGCCGTCGGCCCGGGCGATCACGGGGTCGTCGAGGTGCACGGTGCGGAACGTCGTCGCGCCCCGGATGAGGTCCTGGACGACGAGCTCCTCGTCGTCGGGGACGCGGAGGCGCACCGCTCCCTCGGTCTCCTCGGCGCCGCGGAAGCCCTTGTCGGCGCCGTGCTGCGCCTTGTAGGCCTTCACGTCGTCGGCGGTCGCCGTCGAGCGGTACGCGAGCCCCTGCTCGAGGAGCGACGCGAGCACCTCGCCGTGGCGCCCGCCCCGCTCGGCCTGGCTGATCGGGCCCTCGTCCCAGTCGAGCTCGAGCCACGTCAGGGCGTCGAGGATCTGGGCGACGTTCTCGGGGGTGGAGCGCTCACGGTCGGTATCTTCGATCCGCAGCACGAGGGTCCCCCCGGAGCCACGCGCGAGCAGCCAGTTGTAGAGCGCGGTACGTGCGCCGCCGATGTGGAGCGCGCCCGTGGGAGATGGAGCGAATCGGACCCTCATGACCCTGGAACCTACGGAGTCGACGTGCTGATCGGCGGTCACGTCTCGACCGCCGGCGGGCTGGACAAGGCGGTGGAGCGTGGCGAGGAGCTCGGCGCCGACGCGATCCAGATCTTCAACCAGTCCCCGCGGATGTGGAGGCCCACCGCCTACGGCGAGGACGACTTCGCGCGATTCCGCGAGGTGGTGGACGCCTCACGCGTCGAGGCGGTCGTCATCCACGCCGTCTACCTCATCAACGCCGCAACCGACGATCCCGGGTTGCGGGAGAAGTCGCTCGCCTCGCTCGTGCAGGCGCTCACGGTCGGTGCGGGCATCGGAGCTGCCGGGGTCGTGCTTCACGCGGGGTCGGCGAAGACCGGTGACGTCGGGGAGGCGATCGCACGCTGTGGGGAGACGCTGCGCGAGGCGCTCGCCCGGACCGAGGGATGCGACCTGCTGCTCGAGGACACCGCCGGGACCGGCGGCACCCTCGGGCGGTCCTTCGAGGAGCTCTCCGCCCTCCTGGAGGCCTCCGGGGGCGACGAGCGCCTCGGGCTGTGCCTGGACTCCTGTCATCTCCTCGCCTCCGGCTACGACGTGCGAACGGCGGAGGCCCTCGCAGGGGTCCTCGACGACTGCGACGCGGTCGTCGGCCTCGAGCGGCTGCGGTGCCTCCACGTCAACGACTCCCAGACCCCGCTGGGGTCCAACCGCGATCGCCACGCCGCGCTCGGCGAGGGCGAGATCGGGAGAGAGGGCTGCGCGGCGTTCTTCAGCGAGCCTCGCTTCGAGGGGCTGCCCATGATCTTCGAGGGCCCCGGCGTCGAGGGGAAGGGGATCGTCGCCCGGGACATCGAGATCGCGAGGGAGCTGCGCGCGGAGGGACTCGCCGCCCGCGCGGCCTGACGGACCCCGCGGACGTCCCGCACGCCGACGCGGACGGGGGCCGCGCCGCGCGGGCCTCGGCGCCGCTTCAGGCGGCGGTGCCCACGCTCGACGCAGGGCCGAGCAGATGGGCGAGCTCCGCCCGCAGGCTCGGCGTCGGGGCGACCTTGTACTCCGGGCCGAGACGGAGCATCCGCGGCCCGCTGCTCGTGCGCACGTGCAGGACAACCTCGCTCTCGCCGGGGAAGTTGCCGAGGACGTGCTTGAGGTCCTCGATCACCGAGGCGGCGAGGGCCGCGGCGTCGAGCTGGACGTTGATCGGCTCGGGGCCCCGGCGCTCCTCGGCGAGCTTCGCGGTTGCGGCCTCCACCTCGCCGGCGGTCGGCTCGAAGCGCTCGACCGTCGAGAGCATGATCGACGTGCCCCGGTCCCCGTGCTCGACCTTCCCGCGGACGAGGACCACGTTGTCGGGCTGCAGGAGGTCGGAGTACTCCGTGATCGTCTTCTCGAAGGCGATCATCTCCACGGTGCCCTCGAGGTCGTCGAGCGTGACGAACATCATCGGGTTGCCCGACCGCGTGCGGATCTGCCGGACGGCGGCGATGATCCCGCCCGCGGTGACCCAGTCGCCGTCGCCCACGGCGTCGAGCTCGGCGAGGGAGACGTCGGCCTTCACCCTCAGCGCGTCGCGGACGTCCTTGAGCGGATGGGCGCTCACGAAGATGCCGATCGCCTCCTTCTCGAGGGCGAGCAGCTCGCGCTGCTCGAACTCATCGAGCGGGATCGGCGGATGGGCGGGGCCGGCGAACGCCGACGACGACCCGCCGCCTCCCTCGCCGCCGCCGTCGCCGTCGCCGGCGAGGTCGAAGATCGAGCCCTGGCCGATCTGCGCGTCCTGCTGGATCTTCGCGCCGGAGGCCTGGGCTGCCTCGAGCACGCTCAGCATCCCCTTGCGGGAGTGCCCGGTGCAGTCGAACGCGCCGCCCTTGATGAGCGCCTCGATCGTCTTCTTGTTCGCGGCCCGCGGGTCGACGCGCTCGCAGAAGTCCCACAGCGAGGTGAACGGGCCCCCCTCCTCGCGGGCGGTCTTGATGACCTCGACGGCACCGTGCCCGACGCCCTTCACCGCGTCGAGGCCGAAGCGGATCGCGCCGTCGACGACGACGAACTCGTGGTCGGACACGTTCACGCACGGCGGAAGGACCTCGAGCCCCATCTCCTCGCAGCGCGCGACGAAGAACGGAACCTTGTCCTTCGTGTCCATGACCGAGCTGATGAGCGCGGCCATGTACTCGGCGGGGTAGTTCGCCTTCAGCCACGCGGTCCGGTAGCTGATGAGGGCGTAACACGCCGCGTGACTTTTGTTGAAGGAGTAATCAGCCGATTTCTCGTTCGTCTGCCACAGCAGCTCGACGACGTCGCGCCGGGTCCCCGACTTCTCGCAGCCCTCGAAGAACGCGGGCTTGAGCGCGGCCATCGCCTCGCGGTTCTTCTTGCCGATCGCCTTGCGCAGGTCGTCGGCCTGCGCGCCCGAGAAGCCCGCGAGGGCCTTCGAGATGAGCATCGCCTGCTCCTGGTACAGGATGACCCCGTAGGTGGGACCGGTGATCGGCTCGAGACGCTCGTCCGGGATGCGGACCGTCGACGGGTCCTTCTTGCCGCGGGCGTAGGTGGGGATCTGGTCCATGGCGCCCGGCCGGTAGAGCGACACGAGCGCGACGAGATCGTCGAACTCCGTCGGGCGGACCTTCTTGAGCGCCTCGCGCATGCCCTCGGACTCGAACTGGAACACGCCGACGGAGTCGCCGCGGGCGAGCATCTCGTAGGTCTTCGCGTCGTCGAGCGGGAGATCGGTCATCGACGGGCGCTCACCCACCGAGCGCTCGATGATGTCGAGCGCGTCCTCGATGACGTCGAGGTTGCGCAGGCCGAGGAAGTCCATCTTGAGGAGGCCGAGCTCCTCGACGGGCTTCATCGAGAACTGGGTGACGAGCTTGTAGTTGCGCTCACCGCCGGGCAGAGACGGACCGGACTTGTCCTCCGCGAGCTGGACCGGGACGACGTCGGTGAGCGGCATCCCCGCGATGACCACCGCCGCCGCGTGGATCGAGCTGTTGCGGACGATCCCCTCCAGGCCCCGGGCGAGATCGACGACCTGCTTGGCGGTCGGGTCGGAGTCGTAGGCCTTGCGGAGCTCCTCGCCTTCCTGCAAGCACTTCTCGAAGCTCGGCGCGCGGCCCTGCTCCGGGTCCGGGATGAGCTTGGAGAGCTCGTCGCCGACGTTGTACGGGTGGCCGAGGACGCGTGCGGCGTCCTTCGCAGCGGCACGGGGGAACATGCGGCCGAACGTGATGATCTGCGCGACGGACTCGCGCCCGTACTTCTCCACCACGTACTGCATGACCTTCTCCCGCCCGCGGACGGAGAAGTCGATGTCGATATCGGGCATCGACACGCGCTCGGGGTTGAGGAACCGCTCGAAGAGCAGGTCGTACTTCAACGGGTCGAGATCGGTGATCCGCAACGTGTAGGCGACGAGCGAGCCCGCCGCCGATCCGCGGCCCGGACCGACGCTGATCCCGTTGTCCTTCGCGTACTTCACGAAGTCCCAGACGATGAGGAAGTAGGCGTTGAAGCCCATGCGGTCGATGACCCCGAGCTCCATCTCCATCCGCTCGACGGCCTCGGCCGGCAGCGGCATGCCGTAGCGCTCGGCCATGCCCGCCGTCACGAGCTCCCGCAGGTAGGCGCGCTCGTCCTGTCCCTCGGGCAGGAAGCGCGGGATCAGCTGCCCGCCGAGGGGGATCTCGACCTCGCAGCGCTCCGCGATCTCCAGCGTCGTGGCGAGCGCCTCGGGGGTCTCGGCGAAGTCCTTCGCCATCTCCTCGTTGCTCTTGAGGAAGAACTCGTTCGTGTCGAAGCGCAGTTTCGGCTCGGCGAGCGTCGACTTCGTGTTCACGCACAGGAGGGCCGCGTGGTGGTGGTAGTCCTCGCGCCGCAGGTAGTGCACGTCGCCGGTCGCGACGAGCGGCCGTCCGACCTCGCGCGCGATCCGCGTGATCCCCTCGTTGACGATCTGCTGGTCGCCGATCCCGTTCTGCTGGATCTCGAAGTAGACGTTGTCGCGCCCGAAGGCGTTGAGGAGATCGTCGACGTGCTGGCGCGCCTCGTCGAACGCACCGCTCACCAGCCGCTGGGACGCCCGCGAGGCGAGGCAGCCCGACAGCGCGATGATGCCCGAGCCGTAGCGCTCGAGCTGGGCCATGTCGATGCCCGGCTTGCCCTGGTTCAGACCCTCGGTGAACCCCGCGCTCGAGAGCCGCACGAGGTTCCGGTAGCCCTCGTCGCTCGAGGCGAGCAGGGTGAGGTGATTGCGCTCGCAGCGCCCCCGGTGGTCGTGGTCGTCGACGAAGTAGACCTCGCAGCCGATGATCGGCTTGATCCCGTGCTTGCGGCAGGCCTTGTAGTGCTCGACGGCCCCGTTCATCACCCCGTGATCGGTGAGCCCGAGCGCCGGCTGGCCGAACGCGGCCGCGCGCTCCGCGAGCTTGTCGATGTGACACGCCCCGTCGAGGAGCGAGTACTCGGAGTGGACGTGGAGATGGGCGATGGCAGGAGTGGTCACGGACGGCGAACCTTAGGAAGCGCGGCGGACGGCGAGAGGGGTCGACGAAGGCGTGCGGACGCCGGACGCGGGCGCCTCACGCCTGGCCCTGCACGACGTCGAACGCGCGGTGGAGTCGGTCGACCGCCGCGCGCGACCCGTGGAGGACGACGCGCTCCCCGGGAGGAGACGCCGCACCCGCGAGAAGGGCGGCGACGCCGACGTCGGAGACGTGAACCGTCGCCGTCGCCATCCCGGCCACGGAACCGCTGGCGACGGTGGCGCGTCCGTCGCACACAGCGACGCGCCAGCGGCCTCCGGCTGCGCCCGCGACGTCGTAATCGACGACCATCGACGCGCCGGCGAGCGCGTCGGCCGGCAGGCCCCGGACGAGCAGATCGAGGAGGGTCCCGGCGTCGACCGGGACACCGGACAGCGCGATCTCCGCGAAGCCCAGCGGCTGGCGCAGGTCCTTGAGCAGGCGGCGCAGACGCCGTTTGCGCCCGTGCACGGTGGCTCCGTCCAGGCGCCGCGGTGCTCCACCGCACACGAGCGGCAGCACGCTGCCCAGCGGACCGGCCACCGCGAAGTCGACGTCCGCGACGGGCCCCGCCGGACGGCGCACGACATCGGCACGGCCGACGGCGAGCTCGACCCGCCATTCTCCGACGCCCTCGCAGCCGAGATCGAAGACCAGGCCATGACGCGCCCGGGCGGCGAGCCCTGGCAGGAGCGCCTCGATGACCGCCGCCACCCGGGTGATGTCATCGGCCGCGACCGCGGCCACGACGCCCGCGAGCCACGGGGAGTGGGTCGGACCCGCCGTCCCCCGGCTCTCGAGGATCTCGAGGTCGATCCCCGGCGCCGGCGTGCCCTCACCCTCGGCCGCTCGCCGTCCGGCGAGGTCTGCTGCCACATCAACGTCGGGTTGCGCCCCGGCCTCGGCGAACTGCGCGCGCAGGCGGTCGGCCGCGCGCTGAAGATCCTCGATCAGCGACGTCGTGTGCGCGTCGGGCTCACCCCCCGTGCGCGCGGATGGCGCGGACGTGCCCGGCTGCTCCTCGGCGGCCACGTCGGCGTCGTCCTGCCCCGGCCGCCCGAGCGCGGGGTCCTGCTGCGAGCGGGTGTCACCGGGCACTCGGACCCCGAGGTCCGACGGGCCAGCGACGCCCTGGGCGTGCTCGGCGGCGTGGGTCGCCTCGACGATCCCGGCGCGTGCGCCGGCGGCCGGCGCCGCGCTCTCGCGCCGCGCCTCGGTGCCGCGGACCTCGGTGAGCCGGACGATCGCGGCCTGCAGCGCACGGTCGAGCCGCTCCTGGGTCTCGATCCGCTCCGCGTCGGGGTTGCGCTCCACCGACTCCGCGACGGGCCGGCTGGGGGACTCGCCGACGGCCGCGCCGAGCTGCGTCCGCAGGCCGGACACCCGGGTCTCGACGGCGACGAGCTCGGCGACGAGGCGGGCTCGCTCTTCGTCGGCCTCCGCGCGGAGTCGCTCCTCGGTCGCCGCGAGCTCCCGCTCGAAGCTCGAGCGCAGCTGGGCGGAGGCCTCCGCGAGCTCGGCGAGGGATGCCTGCGCGCTCGCGAGCGCCTCGGCCCGCTCCCCCTCCTCGGCGACCCGTGGACGCAGCGCGGCCGCGTCACGACGCGCCCGGGCGAGCTCGCGGCCGAGCTCGGCGATGCGCTCCTCGGCGTCGCAGAGCTCGCGGCGTAGGCTGTCCAGCTCATCGTTGGCCTCGCGCCGGGCACGGACGAGATCGTCCTCTGCCTCCACGCGCCGCCTCTGCTCGGCGAACTCTCGCTGGTGTGCAGACCGCAGGTCCCGCTCCCGACGGTCGAGCTCGGCTGCGAGGGTGTGGCGCTCGTGCTCAGCGCGCCCGAGCGAGCGCTCGACATCGGCCAGCCGGGTGGCGAGCAGGACGCGGTCCTGCTCGGCGCGGTTCAGGCGCTCGAGCAGCGAGCCCTCCTCCGGGGTGCCGCGCCGCGCACGGCGATCGGCGAGGACCGCGGGGTCGACGACGTGCCCCTCCCCCGCCGTGGGCTCCTCGTCGTTCTGCGGGGGTTGCTCGATCGGGGACACCGGGCCGACAGCCTAGATCCCGCAGCGGACGGGGGGCGGGGAAGTTCCCGCACGTTGCGGGGGTTGCGCCCCGGCACGTCGCGGGGTCGAGCCGGGGCCTTCCGGGCCCGGCCGCGGCCCTACGTCCGACGACCCCTGTCCGCGACCACGAACGCCGCGATCCCCGCGCCGACGGCGCCGGCGGCGACGACTCGGCGGGAGGGGACGAGCCAGCCGTAGCGACGCCGCAGGTACCAGCGCGCCCCGTGCCAGACGGCGAATCCGAGGAGCTGGTAGCCATGGCGCGACATCGTGCGGGATCTACCCCTCCCCGGCGGTGGGGAAACGGGGGTCGGGGGACTCGCGGTGCCGGAGCTGGTGCGCGAGCCGCGACTGCAGCGACCAGAGCTCGATGAAGCCCGGGGAGGCCTGCTGGCTGAACAGACCACCCGAGGTCTCGAACGTCGCGAGAGCGGCGTCGTAGACGGCGTTGGGGCTCTCTCGGGTGACCGCGCGGCACGAGCCCTTGAACAGCTTGAGGCCGATCGTGCCCGTCACCTGGCGGTTGACCGACTCCATGTAGGCGTCGAGGTCCTCACGGAGCGGCTCCCACCAGAGGCCGGCGTACACGAGGTATCCCCACTGGCGGTCGAGGTCGGACTTGAACTGGTTCTGGTGGATCGTGCACACGAGCCGCTCGAGCTCGGCGTGCGCGGTGAGCAGGATCTCCGCCGCCGGGACCTCGTAGATGTCGCGGACCTTCAGGCCCACGATGCGGTCCTCGATGTGGTCGACGATGCCGACGCCGTGCCGGATGCCGGCCTCCGCCGCCGCCTCGAGGAGCGGGACCAGGTCCATCGGCTCGCCGTTCCAGGCGACCGGCACGCCCTCCTCGAACGTGACGGTGACGACCTCCGCCTCGTCCGGGGCCTCCTCCGGCCGCGTGACGAGCTGGAACACGTCGTCCTCCGGTGCATGGTCGAGGTCCTCGATCCACTTGCCCTCCGACGAGCGGCCCCAGAGGTTGTCGTCGATCGAGTACGGCGTCGCCTCGGTGCCGCCCTTGACGGGGATGCCGTGCTCGCGCGCGTAGGCGATCTCCTCCTCGCGGCCCATCTGCCAGCCGCGGACCGGGGCGATGACCTTGAGCTCCGGGGCGAGCGTCGCGACGGTCGCCTCGATGCGGACCTGATCGTTGCCCTTGCCCGTGCACCCGTGCGCGATCGTGTCGCACCCGTGCTTGCGCGCGTAGTCGACGGCGATCTTCGCGATCAGCGGCCGTCCGAGAGCGGTGAACAGCGGGTAGTTGAGACCGTAGTTCGCGTTCGCCTTGATGGCCGGGGCGATGAAGTCGCGGGCGAACTCCTCGCGGGCGTCGACGACCTCGGCGGCGACGGCCCCGAGCTGCGTCGCCTTGCCCTTCACGACCTCGTAGTCCTCCCCGGGCTGCCCGAGGTTGACCGTGAGGGCGACGACCTCCGCGTCGTACTCGTCCTGGATCCACTTGAGCATGACGCTCGTGTCGAGCCCGCCCGAGTAGAGGAGGAGGACGCGGTGGACCTCGTCGGGCTCGGCGAGGTAGCTGGCGGTGCGGGTGCGGGGCTCGGTCATCGCCGCGAAAGATACGCGGCGCCTGCACGGTCCGGCGCCCCGGGGTCAGCCGAGCAGGCGGGTGAGCCGGTCCAGCGCGTCGTCGAGCTGCGCGGACCCGATCGTGAGCGGTGGCAGCAGGCGCAGGGTCGTGGGTCCCGTCGCGTTGAGGACGAGCCGCTCCTCCCGCAGCGCACGTCCCACGAGGGCGAGAGCGTCGACCCCGTCGAGCTCGACGGCCTGCATGTAGCCGCGGCCCCGGACCTCGCGGGCCCCAGGCAGCTCGGCGAGCTGGGCGTGGAGACGCTCGCCCGACGAGCGCACGCGTGCGAGCAGCGCCGGATCGGTGACGACGTCGAGCACGGCGAGCGCCGCCGCGCACTGGACGGGACCACCGGCGAACGTTGAGCCGTGGTCGCCGGGCTCGAAGACGTCGGCCATCCCCGGCCCCGCGACGAGCGCCCCGATCGGCAGCCCGCCGGCGAGCGCCTTGGCGACCGTCATCGCGTCCGGGACGACGCCGCTGTCCTCCCATCCCCAGAGGTCCCCGGTCCGGCCCAGGCCGCACTGGATCTCGTCGAAGACGAGGGCCGCGCCGTGGGCGTCACAGGCCTCCCGGGCCGCGCGGAGGACCTCAGCGGGGAGCGGGTACACGCCGCTCTCCCCCTGGACGGGCTCGAGGATGACCGCCGCGGTGCGCTCGTCGACCGCGGCGGTGATCGCCTCCGCGGTCGGCTCGACGGCGACGAACCCCGGCACGAGCGGGGCGAACGGCGCCTGCTTGGACTCCTGCGGCGTCGCGCTCAGCGCGCCGTACGTGCGGCCGTGGAAGCCCCGGTGGACCGAGACGATCGTCCCCGCGCGGCGACGCTTGCGCGCGCACTTGAGGGCCGCCTCGACGGCCTCGGTCCCCGAGTTCGTGAAGAACACCCGGGTGCCGTCCCCCAGGCCGGCGAGGCCGGCGAGACGGTGGCTCAGCTCGACCATCGGCTGCGTGTAGAAGAGGTTGCCGACGTGGATGAGCTGCGCGGCCTGCTCGCGGATCGCCTCGACGACCGCCGGATGGCAGTGGCCGACCGAGTTGACGGCGAGGCCGGTCTGCAGGTCGAGGTACTCGTGCCCCTCGGCGTCCCACAGGCGCGCGCCCTCCCCGCGGACGAAGGCGACCGGCTGACGCGCGTAGTTCGCGGTGAGCGCCGCGTCCCGCGTGCACGCGTCGGCGGTGTCGAGCGGGCCGCCGCCCGGGCACGTGCCGCCGCTGGCGCTCACGCCGCCGCCCGGATCTTCGTCCCGATGCCGGCGTCGGTGAACAGCTCCAGCAGCAGCGAGTGCGGCACGCGTCCGTCGACGATGTGGGCGAACGTCACTCCGCCGTGGATCGCGTCCAGGCACGCCTGGAGCTTCGGCCTCATCCCGCCGCCGACGCCGTCCAGCGCGGCCTCGACCTCGTCGGCCCGGGCCTCGCTGACGATGCTGTCCTCGTCGGCCGGGTCGCGCAGCCAGCCCGCGACGTCGGTGAGGAACATCACCTTGTAGGCGCCCATCGCCCGGGCGACCGCCCCCGCGGCCTCATCCGCGTTGATGTTGTACGAGTTGCCCTCGCGGTCGGCGCCGACGGACGCGATCACCGGGATGTAGTCCTGGGCGATGTGCTCGAGGACACCGACGTCGACCTTCGCGATCCGCCCGACGAAGCCGAGGTCCTCGCCGCCCGGCGCGGACTGCTTCTCGACGCGGAAGAGCCGCCCGTCGTCGCCGGAGAGCCCGACCGCGGGCTGGCCGTGGCGGCCGATGCGCAGCACGATGTCCTTGTTCACCTTGCCGACGAGGACCATCTTCGCGATCTCGACGGTCGCCGCGTCGCTCACCCGCAGGCCGCCGATGAACTGGACGTCCATGCCGAGGCGCTCCATGTAGCCGGTGATCTCGGGTCCTCCGCCGTGTACGACGACGGGGTTGAGCCCCACGTACTTCATGAGGACGACGTCACGCGCGAAGTCCTCCTTGAGCGACGCGTCGGTCATCGCGGCCCCGCCGTACTTCACCACCACCGTCCGCCCGTGGAACTCGCGGATGTACGGGAGGGCCTCGAGGAGGGTCCCGACCCCCCGCTCCCCCACTTCGCGTCGCCAGTCCTGGGTCATGTCGTGTACTCCGCGTTGATCGTCACGTATTCGTGGGAGAGATCGCTGAAGAAGACCTCGGTCTCGGCGACGGGGGCCCCGGCCGCGGCGTCCCCGAGCGTGATCGCGTAGTCGACCTCCGCGCCCGACACCGCCGCCGCGAGAGCGCTCTCGTCGAAACCGACGGCGGCACCCCTCACGCACACCGGGACGCCCTCGATCGCGATGTCGAGGTCGACGGGCGCCTTGTCGACGAGCGCCATTCCCGCGGCCTGGGCGATGCGGCCCCAGTTCGGGTCCCCGCCGTGGAGGGCCGCCTTCACGAGCGGCGAGTTCGCCACCGCGCGCGCGACGCGCTCGCAGGCGACGAGCTCCTCGCCACGCACGACCACGCGCCCGACGCGGACCGACCCCTCGCCGTCGCGGACGATGAGGAGCGCGAGCTGGCGCAGCAGCGCGTCGAGCGCCTGCCCGAAGAGGGCCTCGTCCTCGCTCTGCGGCTCGACGCGGACGCCGCTCGCGCCCGAGCACTGGAGGATCGCGGTGTCGTTCGTCGACAGCTGCCCGTCGACCGAGATGCGGTCGAAGCTGCGCTTCACGCACACGCCGAGCAGCAGGTCGGCGGTCTCCTCGGAGAGCACGGCATCGGTCTGGACGAAGCAGAGCATCGTCGCGAACGCGGGCTGAATCATGCCCGCGCCCTTCGCCTGCGCGGTGATCGTCACGTCCCCGCCTTTCAGCGCGACGCGGATCCGCGCGCGCTTGGCGAACTTGTCCGTGGTGCGGATCGCCTCGCCGAACGCGCCGTCGCCGTCGGGCGACAGCTCCCGCGCCGCGGCGAGCAGCCCGGGGACCACCTTGCGCCCGTCGAGCTGGACGCCGATCACGCCGGTGGAGGCGACGGCGACCTGGTTCTCCGAGACGGACGCGGCCATCGCCGCCGCGCCCTGCATCCGCGCGGCCTCGTCCATCCCGCGGCCGCCGGTCGCGGCGTTCGCGTTGCCGCTGTTCGCCGCGACGGCGCGGATCGCGTCGAGCCGCACCCGCTCCTTGCAGACGACGACCGGGGCGGCGAGCACCCCGGAGCGCGTGAAGCGCGCGGCGCTCGTCGTCCCGGGCTCGTCGCTCACGAGGAGGCCGAGGTCGACGGCCCCGGACTCCTTCAGCCCGGCGGCGATGCCGGCCGCGCGGAAGCCCTGCGGGAGCCCCACGCCGTCGAGCTCGGTGACGCCGTCCGGGACCGGGACCCAGCGCGAGTCGAAGAAGTCGTTCATGGCCACAGCCCCGCCGTCTCGTCGAGCCCGAGGGCGAGGTTGAGGTTCTGGACGGCCTGCGACGCGGCACCCTTCCAGAGGTTGTCGATCGCGCAGAACGCGAAGACCTTGCCGGTGCGCTCGTCGGCGACGGCGTGGACGCGCGCGAGGTTCGTCTCCCGGACGTCACGCACGCCTGGCGCCCGGCCGGCGATCTCGACGAACGGCTCGTCGTCGTAGTGATCGTGGAGCAGCTCGTCGACCTCGGTCTGCGTCACCGCCCGTGTGGGGACGACGTAGCAGGAGACGAGCTCACCCTGGTCGAGGGGGAGAAGGTGCGGGAGGAACGTCACGGGGGTGGGCCCGCCCATGGCGGCGAGCTGCTCGTCGATCTCCGGCATGTGGCGGTGGCGGCCGACCCCGTAGGGCTTCACGTTCTCGTCGACCGACACGTAGTGGGTCGTCGCGGTGGCCCCGCGCCCCGCGCCGGAGACGCCCGTCTTCGCGTCGACGATCGCGTCGGCGACCAGCCCGGCCCGCGCGAACGGGGCGAGCGCGAGGAGCGCCGCCGTCGGGAAGCAGCCGGGGTTCGCGATGAGGCCCGCGCCGCGCAGCGCGTCGCGGTGGAGCTCGGGGAGTC
>JBFIDS010000016.1:0-17117 GCA_041603715.1 Paraconexibacter sp.
CGACGATACGCCGCGTCGGGCCTCCGGGGGGACGGCGTCCGTGGGACCCCGTCATCCGCCGACGGACGGACGGGGTCGGGACTCAGAAGAGGCCGAGGCCCGACCCCGTGTCGCGCACGAAGTCGAAGAGCGGCTGGGGGATCACGCCGAGGACGACCGTCGCGGCGCCGAAGACGGCGGCGACGAGCGCGACCTCCCAGTGGCCGCGGGCGTCGGGCTGGAACTCCGCCGACGTCTCGCCGGAGCCGCCCGCGAGCGCGGGCACGGGGCCCGTCGTCGTCACCGCGCCGGCCGGATCCGGGGACGAGGACCACATCGCGGCGACGACCCGCAGGTAGTAGGCGAGCGAGATCATCGAGCCGACGACGATGACGATCGCGAGCCACGCGTAGTCGCCGTCCACCGCCGCATCGATGAGGTAGAACTTCCCGATGAAGCCGGCGGTCGCGGGCACGCCGGCGAGGCCGAGCATCGCGACTGTGAGCGGCCAGGCGAGCAGGGGGCGCTCGCGGCCGAGGCCCTTGACCGCGGCGATGTCGTCCCCGAACGCGGTCTCGCGCTCGCGGGCGACGATGACGGCGAACGCCGCGAGGTTCATCACGAGGTACACGGCGAGGTAGAAGACCACCGCGCGCACGCCGAGCTGGGTGGCGACGACGACGCCGGCGAGCATGTAGCCGGCCTGTGCGACCGACGAGTACGCGAGCATCCGCTTCAGCGACGACTGCCCGAGCGCGCCGACGTTGCCGACGAGGATCGTGACCGTCGCGAGCACCGCGAGGGCCGGGGCCCACGTCTCGCTCGCCCCGATGAGGGCGACGTCGAAGAGCCGGACGATCGCCCCGAGGGCGGCGGCCTTCGTCGCGACGGCCATGAACGCCGTGATCGGGGTGGGTGCACCCTCGTAGACGTCGGGGGTCCACTGGTGGAACGGGGCGACCGAGGCCTTGAACGCGAGCCCGATGAGGCAGAGCGCGACGCCACCGAGGAGCAGCGTGTCGGTCCCGAGGTCCTCGGCCGCGACGGCCGCCGCGATCCCGCTGAAGTCGGTCGTCCCGGTCGCGCCGTAGACGAGCGCGAGACCGTAGAGCAGGATCGCCGAGCCCGCCGAGCCGATGATGAGGTACTTGAGGCCCGACTCGAGGGCCGTCGCGCGGCGCATCTCGGTCGCGCACAGGACGTAGAGCGGGATCGAGAACAGCTCGAGCCCGATGAAGAGCGTGACGAGGTTCTGCGCCTGGATGAGGACCGCCATGCCGGCGATCGACGTGAGAAGCAGCGAGTGGTACTCGCCGTGGGCGCTCTCCCGCGGGGCCACCGCGCGCCACGAGAGCAGCACGGTGGCGACCCCGGCGGCGACGAGCAGCACGTGGAGCGTGAGAGCGAGGCTGTCGAGGCGCAGCGCGCTCGCGACGAGGTCCTTCTCGGAGTCCCACTCGACGATGGCGAAGGCGAGCGAGACGCCGAGTGCCACGATCGAGAACAGCGGGACGAGCGTCGTGCGTGCGAAGCGGGAGCGGGCGAGGCCGAGCAGCAGGACGACGACGGCGCCCCCGAGCAGCGCGATCAGCGGTGCGAGCGCCTGCCAGTCGATGTACGGCGGCTCGGTGGCCGCGGCCGCGGCGAGAAGTGAGGGCATGGTCACGGGGTCGCCTCCTCGGGCTCGAGCTCGATGGCGTCCTCGGGAAGCACGATCTCGCCGTCCGGGCCGACCTCGATCTCCTCCTCGGGGAGCTCGATCTCGCCCTCAGGCGTGGCGCCCGTGCCGCCGTCGGGCTCGACGGGGATCGGCGCGCCGGCGCCGGGGTCGATCGGCTGGCCGGTCGAGGGATCGATGGGGAGCCCGGTGGAGGGGTCGACCGGCAGGCCCGTCGAGGGGTCGACGGTGGCGCCGGGCGGCAGGGCCGGGATCGCCTGACCGGACTCGGGGCGCCCGGGGAGGGCGGAGTCACCGCCCTGCTCGCGGGCGTACTCGGCGGCGCCCTCGGGGTCGCTCTCCTGGTGGGCGGCGGCGACCGCGGCGCTGACGGTGCTCTCGGCCTTCTCGAGCGGGAGCTGCGGGAAGAAGGCGAGCGCGATGATCGCGAGGACGATCGGACCGACGACGAGGCCGTCGCGCAGGCTGATCTCGCGCGTCTCGGTGTCGGCGCCCGTCCGGTTGTGCATCGTGCGGATGAACAGCCGCAGCGAGTACACGGCGGCGAGGGCGACACCCGTCGAGGCGATGATCGCGATCGCGAGCTGCGCCTCGAAGACGCCGAGGAGGATGAAGAACTCGCCGACGAAGTTCGCCGAGCCGGGGATCGCGAGGTTCGCGAGGGCGACGATGAGGAAGACGGCGGCGAGGATCGGCGCGCGCAGCGCGAGGCCGCCCATGTCGCGGATGTCCTCGGAGCCGCGCGCACGCTCCGCGAGCATCGCCACGATGAAGAACGCCGGGGCGACGACGAGGCCGTGGTTGACGCTCTGGAGGATCGCGCCCTGTGCGCCCTGCGGGTTGAGGGCGAACGCACCGAGGAGGATGAAGCCGAGCTGCGCGAGCGACGAGTAACCGAGGACGAGGCGCGCCTCGGTCGTCGTGAACGCGAGCACCGAGCCGTAGAGGATCGACGCGAGCGCGATGAGGAGCAGCAGCGTCTGGAACTGCACCGCCGCGGCCGGGAGCAGCGGAATGACGATCTTCAGGAAGCCGTAGGCGGCGACCTTCGACAGGACGGCGGAGAAGACGGCGAGCACCGGGATCGGCATCGCGCGGTAGCCGTCAGGCATCCAGCCGTGCAGCGGGAACGCCGGCATCTTCACGAGGAAGGCGGCGGCGAAGCAGAGGAAGATCCAGTCCTGCGAGCCCTCCGAGAGCGTCACGCGGCCGAGGTCGGAGAGCACGAACGACAGCTCCCCGCCGGCGGCGTCCTTGCTGAGGACGGCGAGCGCGATCGCCGCGACGAGCATGAGCAGCGACCCGACGAGCGTGTAGATGACGAGCTTCGTCACCGCCGCGACCCGGTTCTCCTTGTCGCCCCACCCGGCGGTGAGGAAGAAGAACGGGATGAGCATGAGGTCGAAGAACGCGACGAACAGCGCGAGGTCCTGCGCCATCAGGGCGCCGAGGACGGCGGACTGCGCGACGCCGAAGTGGAACCAGTAGCTGCGCTCGCGCTCGATCGGCGTGCGCATCGACCACAGGATCGCCGCGAGGAAGATGACCGCGGTGAGGAGCAGCAGGAAGAGGTTGAGCCCGTCGACGCCGAGCTTGTAGCTGATGCCGAGCTCGGAGATCCACGCGCGATCGGTGACGTACTGCAGGCCGCCGATCGTGCGGTCGTAGTCGACGACGGCGCAGATGGCGTAGCCGAGCGTGCCCAGGGCGGCGAGCACCGCGAGGATGCGGGCGAGCTTCGCGCTGGGCAGGAGGAGCCCGAGGAGACCCGCGGCGGCGGGCAGCCAGAGCATGATCGAGAGATGGAGCGTCATGCCTGGAGGAGGAAGTAGAGGACGACGGCGGCGACACCGGCGAAGAGCAGCGCGGCGTACGCACGAAGGTACCCGGACTGGAGCGCCCGGACCGCGGCGGACGAGGCCTTCACGAGCGCGGTGGTGCCGCCGACGAGCGTGGCGCCGACGACGACGCGCTCGAAGGTCTGGCGGCCGAAGCGACCGAGCCACGCGACGGGCCGAACGACGACGAGGTCGATGAGCTCGTCGAAGTACCACTTGTTCGCGAACAGCTTGTGCAGCGGGGCGAAGCGCTCCCGGATCCGGCCGGGCAGCGCGGGCGAGGTCACCCACAGCTTGTACGCGAGCGCGATTCCCGCGAGCGCGAGGACCGTGCCGAGCGCGAGACCGAAGAAGAGGAGCCCGTCGTTCTTCGAGAGCTGCTCGACCTTCGTGTCGGCGAACACCGGGTGCAGGAAGTCGTCGAGCCAGTGGTTGAGCTTCGGGATCTGGATGAACCCGCCGACGATGGCGAGCACCGCGAGGGTCCCCATCGCGACGCGCATGGGCAGCGAGTGCTCGGCGATGTGGTGCTCGGCGCCGGGGAAGCCGACGTCGGTGTCCTCGACCTCGCCGTTGGCGGGGTTCGTGTGGACCTCGGCGTGATGGACGTGACCGCCCTCGAGCTCCTTGGCCTCGGGGCACGGCGCGCCGAAGAAGGCCCGGAAGATCATGCGCCACGTGTAGACCGCGGTGAGGAAGGCGCCGATGTAGCCGACGACGTAGAGCCCCAGGTACCAGCCGCCACGGTCGCCGACGATGAGGAGGATCTCGTCCTTGGAGAAGAAGCCCGAGAAGGGCGGGACGCCCGCGAGCGCGAGGCCGCCGATGACGAAGCAGCCGAAGGTGAACGGCATCGCCTTGCGGAAGCCGCCCATGCGGTCGAGGTTCTGCTGCCCGGCCATCGCCGCGATGAGCGAGCCGGCCGCCATGAAGAGCAGCGCCTTGAAGAAGGCGTGCGTCATGAGGTGGAAGAGGCTCGCGACGTACGCGCCGGCGCCGACGCCCATGATCATGTAGCCGATCTGGGACATCGTCGAGTAGGCGATGACGCGCTTGAGGTCGGTGGCGGCGAGGCCGATCGTGCCCGCGACGAGCAGCGTGATCGCGCCGACGATCGCCGCGACGTCGGCCGCGCTCGGGGCGATGTCGAACAGCGGGTGCATGCGGGCGATGAGGTACACGCCTGCGGTGACCATCGTCGCCGCGTGGATGAGCGCCGACACGGGGGTCGGGCCCTCCATCGCGTCCGGGAGCCAGGTGTGGAACGGGACCTGGGCCGACTTCGCGAACGCCCCGACGAGGAGCAGGATCAGGCCCGCCGTGAGGTCGCCGTTGTTGCCCGACTGCGGACCGAACGTCTCCTCGGCCTCGGCGAACGTCTTGAGGAAGTCGAGCGTCCCCGTGTGCTTGAAGATGAAGTACGTGCCGAGGACGAGGCCGATGTCGCCGACGACGTTGATGACGAACGCCTTGATGCCGGCCGTCGTCGCCGTCGTGCGGCGGTACCAGAAGGAGATGAGGAGGTAGGACGCGGCGCCGACGAACGCCCAGCCGACGATGAGGAGCATGAAGTTGCCCGCGAGGACGAGCAGCAGCATGCTGAAGACGAAGAAGTTGAGGTACGAGAAGAACCGCGTGTACCCCTTGTCGGACCACATGTACGACAGCGAGTACAGGTGGATGAGCGTCGAGACGCCCGCGACGATGCACGCCATGAGGATCGACAGCGGATCCACGAGGATCGACATCTCCGCGTCGACCCCGACCGTGGAGGCGTAGTCGTAGAGGACGCCGGTGACCTGGCGGGACTCCTCGGGCATGTCCTGCAGCTTCAGCAGCGCGCCGACGGCCGCGAGGAACGACAGGCCGATCGCCGAGGTGCCGATGACCGCCGCCGCCTTGCCCGGGAGGGCGCGGTAGCCGAGCGCGATGAGGATCGACCCGGCGAGCGGGAAGAGGAGGATGAGCCAGCCGTACGTCGTGACGTCCACGTCTCAGTTACCCCTGCAGCTCGCGCATCTCGTCGACGTCGATCGGCAGTCGCCGGCGGTACATCGCGACGATGAGCCCGAGGCCGATGCAGACCTCGCACGCGGCGACGACCATCACGGTGATCGCGAAGATGTGGCCTTCCTCGTTGCCGTGCATGCGCGCGAACGCGATGAGCGCGAGGTTCGCGGCGTTGAGCATGAGCTCGAGGCACAGGAGGATGACGAGCGGGTTGCGGCGCACGAGGACGCCGCCCGCGCCGATCGAGAAGATGAGCGCGCTGACCGCGAGGTACCAGCCGATGGACACGGGTTATGCCTCCCCGTCCGTCTCTCGCGTGTCGCCGGAGGTCGACGCCGTGTCGTCGCGACCGGCGGGGTCGGTGCCGGCGCCGTGCGGGGCGCCGCGGCCGCCGACGGCCTCCGCCATGGTGCCCGTCCCGGTCGGACGGCGCACGAGGTCGAGCGGTGTGACGACGTCGGAGTCCTCCGCGAGGCCGCCGCGGCGGCGGGCGAGCGTCACCGCGCCGACGGCGGCGATGAGGAGGAGGAAGGACGCGATCTCGAACGGGACGAGGAAGTCGCCCAGGAGGAGATCGCCGATCGCGGCGGGCGATCCGAAGCCCGCCTCGTACGGGGCGCCCTCGGAATCGATGGCCTTGAGGCCGGAGCCGAGGAAGACGATCGCGAGCTCGATGAAGAGGAAGAGCGCGACGGCGCCGCTCGCGAGGCGCATCCGCGGCGAGACGGCCGGCCCGAGCTGGGCCTGCGAGCCGCCGACGTAGGCGACCACGAACACGTAGAGGACCATGACGGCACCCGCGTAGACGACGACCTGGGCGGCGGCGACGAACTCCGCGTTCAGCAGCAGGAAGAGCGCCGCGAGGCAGAGCAGGTGGAACACGAGCGCGAGGACGCTGTAGAACGGGTTGCGGAGACCCACGGTTCCGACCGCTCCAGCGACCGCGCCGATGCCGGCGATGAAGAACAGGACCTCGGCCATCCGTGCGGAAACCTACCTGTCCGGCCGCGCGCGCGGGTTGCGATCGCACCGGGCGCCCCACCGCCCGTCTCGCAGGCTGTGTCGGGTGTCACGAAGTCCGCACAAAGTCAGCGGTCCCTCGGGGGCGCCGAGCCCTCCCGCGGGTCACGTTTGCTGGGCGGGTTCCAGCAAACGTGACCTGGGGCCCGGCAACGCGGATGCGGTGGTCAGGCCGACGTCGCGAAGTGCGCGCGCTCCGGCTCCGTGGCCGGCAGCTCGTCGGGGAGATCCCCGCCGGGGAGCGCCTGCCACTCGTGCTTGCCGAGCAGCTTGCGGATCCGGTAATCGGCCCGGCCGACGTTGTTCATGGTGTGCCACGCGGCGATGTGGGTCGACGCCGTCATCACGGGGATCCAGAAGCGATCGGCGAGCGGGTCCAGCGGCGCGACCGCGCCGGGCGTGACCTCGGCGCCGATGTGGCCCTCGCCGTCGGCCTCCGAGAGGCGTGCGCGGACCGTCCCGTCGGACTCGACGATCTGCGTCTCGCCGAGGCACGTCGTCTTCCACGGGATCGGCGTGAGCGGGAACTCCGCCTCGATCGGGCCGACATGGGCGGCGTACACGACCGGCGCGCCGACGAGCCGTGCGACCTGGCGCGGCAGCTCGCGGTTCTGACGCTTCCAGATCTGGTCCTCGCGCTTGGCCCACCAGCGCAGCGGGCCGGGCCAGTTGTTCGGGAACGACGGCCAGCACATGCCGCCGAGCATGAGATCGACCCCGCGCAGCCGCTTCGAGGTCCGGTAGCGCGCCCACTCCCAGCCGGACGCGAGACCGACGTCGATCCCCAGTCCCGCCGAGTGGAACTTCCCGTCGTCGTCACCGGCGCGGTAGAAGTGGTTCTCCCAGGCGGACGGGATGTCCTTGTCGTGCAGATGCGCGCTCCCGTCCGGCTCGGCGAGGACGTACGTCCCGTAGGTGTCGTTCCCCCTGCGGGCGAGGAAGCCGCCGCCGATGAGGCAGTCCAGCTCGCGCGACAGGCGGGTGAGGAGCTGGAACGGCGCCCCGTCGATGGGACGCGCCACCCCGCGCATGTCGCGGTGGTAGACGTTGGGCGACGTCATCGCCTCGGGCACGATGATCACGCGGGGATCGTGCTCGCGATGGGCATCACGGATGAGGTCCTCGAGGCGGCCGAGGTTCTCCTCGACCGCGGCGCGGCGGAACGCCGTCTGGATCGCGGCGACCTTCAGGGGCTTGCGTGTCATGCGGGAACGGCCTCGGTCTTCTTCTCGGGGGTGGGTGTGGATGCGGGCGTGGCGGGCTCGGTGGCCGGCGACGGCGCCGACTGCGTGGCACGCGTCGGGCGGCGCGGCGGGTCGGGCCACGTCCAGCCCGGGTGCTCGGAGCCCTTCACCTGCCGGGTGTTGCGGAAGCGGTGTGCCCGGATCTCGGCGCGGATCGCGAGGTCCGTGCGGAGCTCGGGGATCGCGTCGCGCAGGATCTGCGGGGCGTGCCGCGGGTCGCGGGCCATCGCCCGGACGGCGCCGCCGAGGAGGCGGGAGACCGGGAGGACGTCCTGCTGGTCGCGGACCCGCTGGAAGACGTCGCTCAGATCGGGACGGTCCGAGGTCCCGATGCTCCGCGCGACTTCCTTGAGGACGGGGGAGACCGGGAGGATCCGCGTCTCGTTGTTCGCGAAGTGGTAGGCCGAGATGCACTCGTCCTCGCGGGCCTGCTCCCACTCGCGCAGCGCGCGATCGAGCGCGGCTGGGTCATCGATCACGGGCGCCGCGGCCTCACCGAGCGAGCGCCCCATCCACAGGGCGTCGCGCTGCCCGTTGCCGATCACGGGGTCCTTGAAGTGGCTCGCGTCGCCGGCGAGCGCCCAGCCCGGGCCGCTGCCGCATCGGAAGAACGCGGGGACGTCGGCGGTCGAGCGCAGCTTGCCCCAATTCGTTCCGCCCTCGATGCGCGCGGCGAACCCGGGGTGGCGGCGCAGGAACTCGTCCCACACGCCGTCGGGGTCCTTGCGCGCCCGGGCGACGTCGGTGGCGGGCCCCATGACGAGCGCGATCGTGCGCGGGCGGGGCGCGCTCGGGAAGACCATGCAGAAGCTCGTGCCGTCCCGCCACTGCCACAGCGTCTCGTTCTTCTCCGTCCCGACGTGCGGATCGTCGAAGTAGCGGAAGACGAGGCCGCGGCCGTTCTTCGACGCGCGGTACGGGTGCCAGGCACCGACCCGCGCGGCGACGGTCGACTTGCGCCCGTCGGCGCCGATCACGAGCTTGGCGCGCAGCTCGCGCTCCTCGCCGTCGGCGTCCTTGTAGCGAACCCCGTTCACGCGGCCGCCCCGCCAGGTGACGTCAAGGAACTCGCATCCCTCGCGGACGTCGACGCCCTGCTCACGGACGACGTCGACGAGGACCTTGTCCTGCAGCGGGCGGGGGACGCAGAGGACGTAGTCGGTGTCCCCCTCCCCGCACGCGTCCCACGGCTCGTTGACGACGACCTCGCCGTCGATCTCGAGCTGGAGGCGCCGCATGTAGGAGGGATCGAGCGCGGTGATGCGGTCGAAGGCGCCCATCCGCTTCATCTCGTCGACGCCCCCGCCGAACAGCACGTGGGTCGAGAGGGTGTCGGAGGGGAACCGGCCCCGTTCGAGGACCACCACGTCGCGCCCGGCACGGGCGAGCGCGGAGGCGGCAGTGCAGCCTGCGAGGCGTCCACCGACGATGACGACGTCATGCTCGATCATGCTGTCCAGCCTAACCACACCTGCGCTATAGTTGCAAGTCAGTTCAGACATGAATCCCCTTACATCTAAGAATCCCGCCGAGTCGCCCCCCGTCGCCCGCGGTGCTCGCCGCGCTGCGCGGACGCGCGCCGCGATCCTCGACGCCGCCGAGCGCGTCTTCCGCGTGGAGGGGTATCGCGGGGCGCGCATGGAGGACATCGCCGAGGCGGCGGACGTCGCCGTCGGGTCGATCTACACCCACTTCGGCAACAAGGACGGGCTCTACCACGCGCTCGCCGAGCGCTCCGCAGAGCTGTTCGGCCGCTACATGGAGCAGGCGTACACCGCGGATCGCACGCCCCTGGAGCGGGTCATGGCCGCCGGCGACGCCTACCTGCGCTTCCACCTCGAGCACCCCGGGGCGTTCCGGTTCCTCGCCTTCGACGGGGTCGAGGCGGGCCCACCGATCGGCGACGACGACGTCGCCGCCCGCGTGACGGCCCGGGTCGCCGAGCTCATCGATGGGTTCCGTGACCAGATCGCGGAGGCGATCCGGACCGGGGAGGCGCGTCCGCTCGACCCCGACCAGCTGTCGCGGTTCCTGTGGGGTGCCTGGAACGGCGTCGTCGCCCTCGGGTCGCGCAACGATCGCCTCGCGCTCACCGAGGACGAGATCGACGCCTGCATCCAGACGGGGCGTCGCCTCGTCGTCGAGGGCCTCGCCGCGCCGGCCGCCCGCGACGAGAACGGGGACGCACGGGCGCGCCTGGTGAGCATCGAGTCGCCGTCGGAGGAGTCGTCCCCCCACGTGTGAGGCGCGCGCGAGCGCGCCTTCCCACCGACGACGGGGCCCTTTCCACCGACGACGGGGCCCTTTCGAGCCCCGTCGGTCCTGCGCTTCCCGGCGTGCAACCGGTCAGGCGTAGAGCGCCTCGATCTCGTCGGAGTACTTCTCCGCGATCGGCTTGCGCTTGAGCTTCATCGTCGGCGTCAGCTCATCGCCGCCCGGCACCCAGGCGACGGGCAGGATGCTGTGGCTCTTGAGCTGCTCCACGCGCGCGAGCTTCTCGTTGGCGCGCTGCACCGCCGCGTCGATCTCGGCCCTGATCTCCGGGGCGGCGGCGTACTCCTCGGGCGTCGAGGCGGAGATGCCCGCCTTCTGCGCGAACGGCGCGCACGCCTCCGGGTCCAGCACGATGAGCCCGGTCACGTACTGCCGCGAGTCCCCGATCGCGACGACCTGCGCGATGAGCGGGCACTCGCTCTTCACGGTCATCTCGATGTTCGCCGGGCTCATGTTCTTGCCCGCCGCGTTGATGATGAGCTCCTTCTTGCGGTCGACGATCCAGTAGTAGCCGTCCTCGTCGACCTTCGCGATGTCGCCCGAGTGCATCCAGCCGTCGGCGTCGATCGCCTCGGCGGTGCGCTCGGGGTCCTTGCGGTAGCCGACCATCACGTTGGGGCCGCGGACGCAGAGCTCGCCGTCCTCTTCGAGCTTGCACTCGATCTCGGGCATCGGCTTGCCGACCGAGCCGAGCTTCACGAGATCGGGGTAGTTCGACGTGCACAGGAGCACCTCGGACATGCCCCACAGCTCGAGCGCGCGCAGCCCGATCGCGTGGAAGAACTCGAGGACGACGAGCGGCGTCGGCGCGGCCGCGACCGCGAGGTACTCGAGCTCGTCGAGGCCGAGCTTCGCCCGGAACTTCGAGAACACCATCTCGTCGGCCTTCGCGTACTGGGCGAGCATCTCGTCGCTCGGCGTCTCGCCGCGCTGCTCGATGCGGACCTTCTCGAGGCCGAGCTCGAGGGCGCCCTCGACCGCCTTCTTCTTCTCCGGGTCGGCCTCCGCGGAGATGCCCGCGAGGAGCGCGGCGCGCAGCTTCTCCAGGATCCGCGGCACGCAGAACAGGCGGGTCGGCTTCGTCCCCGCGAGTGCGGGCGGGAGCTGCGTCGGGTCGGGGACGCAGGTGACGGAGTAGCCGAACGCCATGCCGCCGTAGTGGCTGATGTAACGCTCGGCGATGTGCGCCATCGGCAGGTAGGACACGAGCCGCCCGCCCGGACTCACCGGCACGAGGTGGTTGAGCGAGTCCATCGCGAACAGGATCCCGTGGTGGGTGTGCTGAACGCCCTTCGGGAGGCCCGTCGTGCCCGAGGTGTAGACGAGGGTGACGAGGTCGTCGCGGCCGACGTTGCGCCAGCTCGCCTCGAAGTCGAATCCGTCCGGCGCGTCGAGCGCCTCGACGTCGGCGAGCGAGTGCGTCCCGCCGGAGCCGTCGACGGTGACGAGCGTCTCGACGGCGGGGACCTTGTCGACCGCGCCCTGGACCGTCTTGAGGAAGACCTCCTCGGTGACGATCACCTTCGCGCCCGAGTTCTCCAGCAGCGCGGCGGTGAGGTCCGCGGGGTTGGTGTTGTAGACCGAGAACGGGGCGGCGCCGAGGTGGAGCACGGCGGTGTCGACGATGCTGAACTCGGGGCGGTTCGTGAGCTGGATCGCGACGGTGTCCCCGTGCGTCACCCCGAGGGCGGCGAGGCCCTCGGCGGTCGCGCGGACGCGCTCGCCGTACTCCGCCCAGGTGACCTGGCCGCTGCCGTCGGGCAGCTGGAGGGCGAGCCGCTCGGGGTGCTCGGCGACGGCGTTCTGGAACGCCTCGCACAGGCTGGTGAAGCGCAGGGGCGTCTCGATCGGCGTCGAGGCGGAGGATTCGGTCGTGGACATGGGACGACGCTACGGGGACCCGGGCCCCCGATCTTCCCTTTCGCGGGGGATAACGCCCATCCCAAGGGGGGATGACCGGCCCGCGGCCGCGCCATACCGTCCTCGCACCATGCCGCGAGTGACTTTCGAGCCCATCGACGAGGAGATCGACTGCGAGGACGACGAGACCGTCCTGGACGCCGCGTTCCGCCAGGGCTTCGCGCTCGCGCACGGCTGCCGCGAGGGTCAGTGCTCGGCCTGCAAGTGCTACCTCCTCGACGGTGAGGTCTCGCTGAAGCGCTACTCGACGTTCGCGCTCTCGGACACCGAGGAGTCCAACGGCTACACGCTCCTGTGCCGCGCGATGCCCGACTCCGACCTCACGGTCGAGCTGCTCCACGTCCCCGACGACTACCGCCTCACGCACGAGATCCGCGACGGGCGCGCGACGGTGACGGAGTGCGAGCGCGTGACCCGCGACATATTCCGCCTCGTCGTGCGAGTCGACGAGCCGGCGGACTTCGACTTCGAGCCGGGGCAGTACCTCGATCTCCACGTCCCGGGCGGCGACCTGCGGCGCTCCTTCTCCATGGCGAACCTGTCGGGCGACGGGACGGCCGAGTTCCTCGTGAAGGCCTACGAGGGCGGGGTCTTCTCGGGTCTGCTCGACGACGGCGGGGTCTGCGCGGGGGTCGAGCTCGGCTTCACCGGCCCCTACGGAGCCTTCCGCCTGCAGGAGACCGACCGCGACGTCCTGCTCGTCGCGGGCGGGTCCGGGATGGCCCCGGTCCTCGCCGTCCTGCGCCAGCTCGCTCGGGAGTCGAGCACGCGCACCGTGCGCTTCTTCTACGGCGCGCGCACGGCCGACGACCTCTTCCACCGGGACGTCGTCGACGCCCTCGGTGCACAGCTCGCCGACTTCGCCTACACGGAGGTCCTCTCGGAGCCCGGCGATGGCTGGGACGGTGCGACGGGCTTCGTCCACGAGGTCGCCGCGGCCGCGATCGGCGCCGGGGAGGTGAGCGCGCCCGAGGTGTATACCTGTGGTCCCCCGCCGATGGTCGACGCCCTGACCGAGGAGCTCACGACGGTCCACGACGTCGAGGAGGGGGACATCCACTTCGACAAGTTCACGACCGCGGCAGCAGGTGACGACTGAATGGCGACGACCCTCCCCGACCATGTGACGATCCGCGAGGTCGGCCCGCGCGACGGCTTCCAGAACGAGCCCGAGCTGATCCCCACGGCGGACAAGATCCGGCTCATCGACGGTCTCGCGCGGACCGGCCTGCGCCGCATCGAGGTCGGGAGCTTCGTCCGCGCCGACGTGCTGCCGCAGGTCGCCGACACCGCGGAGGTCCTCGAGGGGATCGACGTTCCCGACGACGTCGAGGTCACCGTGATCGTCCCCAACGAGCGCGGTCTCGACAACGCGCTGCGCTACGCCGATCGCATCGGCTTCATCTCCGTCTTCCTCAGCGCGTCGGAGTCCCACAACAAGGCGAACGTGAACCGGTCGATCGAGGAGTCGCTCGTCGCGCTCGAGCGGATGCTCCCGCGGATCGTCGACGCCGGGATCCGCGCCGGTGGCGTCACCGCGACGTCCTTCGGATGCCCCTACGAGGGCCACGTCGACCCCGCCCGCGTGTTCGAGATCCACAACCGCCTCGCCGCGGCGGGCGCGACGGAGCTCGGCTTCGGCGACACGACCGGCATGGCGAACCCCGTCCAGGTCCAGCAGTTCTTCACGCGTGCGCGCGAGGAGCTGCCCGCCGGCGTCGAGCTCACCGCGCACTTCCACAACACCCGCGGCCAGGGACTGGCGAACGCGTTCGCCGCGCTGCAGGCCGGGGTGACGAGCTTCGAGTCGTCGTTCGGCGAGCTCGGCGGGTGCCCGGTCCCGAAGGGCGCGACCGGCAACATCGCGACCGAGGATCTCGTCTCGATGTTCCACGAGATGGGCGTGGAGACCGGGGTCGACCTGCGCAAGCTCGTCGAATGCGCCCGGGACGTCCAGGACGTCCTCGGCCGACGGCTCACGAGCCACGTCATCGTCGCCGGACCGGTGGACTGGAACGAGGACGCCGCCTGACGAGCGTCCCTGCCGGCGGGGGATGGCGTCCTCCCCCCGGGGGGACATGCCGCCCCCGCGGGTGTTCTACGGTGGTCGCATGTCCGACACCGTCGTCCGCCACAGCCTCGAGGAGGGCGTCCTCGACGTCGTGCTCGACCGTCCACCCGCGAACGCGCTCGGCGCGCCGATCGTGGAGGGCCTCGAGGCCGCGTTCTCCGGGCTCGGCGGCGGCGATGTCCGCGCCGTCGTCGTGCGCTCCGCGGTCCCTCGCTTCTTCGCCGCGGGTGCGGACATCAAGCAGATGGGCTCGCTCGACGAGGAGTCCTTCAGGGGTTACCGGGACGCGCTGCGCGGGCCGATCGAGCGTCTCGCCGCCAGCGGCGTGCCGTCGGTCGCCGCGATCGACGGCCTCGCTCTCGGCGGGGGGCTCGAGCTCGCGCTCGCGTGCTCTCTGCGGTTCGCGACCCCGGCCTCCCGGTTCGGGCTGCCCGAGGTGAGGCTCGGCCTCATCCCGGGCGCCGGGGGCACGCAGCGCCTGCCGCGCGTCGTCGGCCGCGGGCTCGCGCTCGACCTCATGCTCAGCGGGCGCGACATCGACGGCCCGGAGGCGCTGCGGATCGGCCTGCTCGAGCGGCTCGTCGACGGCGACGTCGCACAGGAGGCGCTCACGTTCGCCCGCACCCTCGCCGCGTCGTCGGTGCCCGCGGTGCGCTCGATCATGGCCTGTGTCGAGGCCTCCGGTGGCCCGCTCGACGCGGGGATGGCGTTCGAGGGTGACGAGGTCATCCGGATGGTCACCGAGGGCGAGGCCCGCGAGGGCATCGCCGCGTTCATCGAGAAGCGCCGCCCGGTCTTCGGCTGAGCGACGCTCAGGGGCGGTCGAGCGCCGTGAGCCCCGCGTGCACGTGGGCGACGAGCCGGTCGACCGTGCCCTCCGCGGCCACGTAGCGCTCCGGCCACAGGCAGACGGAGTTGAGGGTGCCGACCGCCGCCTGGACCGCGATCGCGACGTCGGCCTCGTCGGCGTCGGGCCAGCAGGCCGCGATCACGCGTCCCCAGTGGTCGGCGTGTCCCTTCGCGCGACGATCGAACTTGCGCCGCCACGGGTTCACGAGCGAGCGGTGCTCGTGAGCCCAGATCGCGACGAGCGCGCGCTCGCGCACGACGAACTCGGCGTGGTGGCGGACGAGCAGCTCGAGTTCGGCGCGCGGGGTCGGCTCCCCCGAGGTGTCGACGCTCACCCGGTCCATGGCGCCGGCGAACAGCTCGGCGAGGATCTCGTCCTTGCCGGAGAAGTGGTGGTAGATCGCGGGGCCGCTGACGCCGACGGCCTTGCCGATCGCGTCGATCCCGACGCCGTGGTAGCCGCGCTCGAGGAAGAGGTCGGCGGCGGTGTCGAGGATCTCCTGTCGACGGCTCATTCTGCATTGATCCTAGCGTGCTGGCCTAACGATCGTTAAGATTGGCGCATGGGTACCCACGAGGCGACGACCCGCGGCATCACGGTCCTGCGGGGAGGTGTCGAGGCGGTGGCCGGGACCGCCCACGACGCCGAGGCCGCAGGGTTCCACACGGCGTGGACGCCGGAGTTCTACACGCGTTCGGCGGTGGTCACCCTCGCGCGCATGGCGACCCGGACGACCTCGTGCCGGCTCGGCACGTCGATCGCCTACGCGACCGGGCGCTCCCCGCTCATGCTCGCCACGGAGGCTCGCAGCCTCGACGAACTGAGCGGCGGCCGCCTCGTCCTCGGGCTCGGGACCGGCACGAAGCGCATGATGGAGGACTGGCACGGCCTCGACGGCGACGCGCCCGCGGTCCGCATGGAGGAGCTCGTCCCGCTGCTGCGGAAGCTGTGGCGGATCCACGAGGGCCCGGTCGCCCACGACGGCCGCTTCTACCGTACGCACCTCACCCCGACCGCGGAGACCGATGAGCCGGTCCGCACGGACATCCCGGTCTTCACCGCCGGAGTCAACCCGCGCATGATCCAGGTCGCCGGTCGCGTCGGCGACGGGCTCCTCGGGCACCCGCTCTTCTCGAAGGGCTACGTCGACGATGTCGTCCGCGGTGCGATCGACGAGGGCCGGCGCAAGGGGGAGCGCGAGAACGCGCCTGTCGAGCTCGCCGGCGTCATGATCTGCTCGGTCCACGACGACTCCGACGTCGCCCGCCGCGAGGCCGCCGCCCAGCTCGCGTTCTACTCCGCGCCCAAGACCTACGGCAAGCTCCTCGACGCGAGCGGCTTCGGTGCGGTCGGGGAGACGGTGCGGGGCGCCTTCGCCGAGAAGGACTTCGCCGCGATGGCGGCCGCCGTGCCCGACGCGATGGTCGACGCGATGTCCGCCGCCGGAACCGTCGACGAGGTTCGCGCCCGTCTGCGCGAGGCGGAGGAGCTCTTCGACCACGTGATCGTCTACCCGCCGAGCTTCGGCCTCTCCCCCGAGCGCTGCGACGAGCTCGCCGCCACGCTCGTGAGCGAGCTGGCGCCCGGACGCGGCTGATGGCGGACGCCGCCGACGTCGGGCTCGTGATCGACGCGTTCTCGTTCCCCGTCGAGGAGGGCAAGGTCCGCGAGTTCGTCGTCGCCGCCGGCGGTGCCCTGCCGGCCGACGGGTCAGCGCCTCCCGTCCCGCTCACGTTCGCGGCGGTCGCCGGGCACTGGCGCGATCAGGCCGCGATGGTCGCCGCCCTTCGACTCGACATCCGCCGGGTCGTCGTCGGCGGGAGTGAGTGGGAGTACCGCGCGCCCGTCGCGATCGGCGACCGGCTGAGCGGCGAGCGGGTCCTCACGGCTGTCGAGGAGAAGAAGCGGCCGAACGGGACGATGACGGTGATGACGATCGAGACGGCGCTGCGCCGCGAGGACGGCGAGGTCGCCGTCGTTCAGCGCGACACGGTCATCGAGCTGCCGGGCGGTGGCTGCGCGTGAGCGAGCGCTTCGAGGAGACGACCCCGCCGGTGACGCGCACGCAGATCGTGCGCTTCGCGGGCGCGGCCGGGGACTTCAACCCCATGCACCACGACGAGGAGTTCGCGCGCGCCGCCGGGCAGCCCGCGGTCTTCGCGATGGGGCAGATGACCGCGGCGATCCTCGCGGACGCGGTGGCCCGCTGGCTCGGGCCCGGCGCGGTCACCGC
>JBFIDS010000017.1:0-17091 GCA_041603715.1 Paraconexibacter sp.
GCGACCCCGGCGAGTTCTTCATCCCCTGACCCGAGGATCGAAGAGGAGGAGGTGCCCGAGCTCATCGCTGCGTGAGCTACCGATGTCGCTACCGACGAGCGGAGCGCTGAACTCCTACACCACTTCCTGGGACTTGACTCATTGGCCTCACGCCAAGACGCTGAGAAGAGCTTTAGATAGCGCCGAGGTGCGACGCCAACGAAAGGTTCGAGCGAGACTCCGGGAGATGTGGACTGGGCCTCGGAGGTGATCGCGTCACCGTGGAGCTCAAGCGCTCGGCTCTTCGCGTAGGGCTCGACAAACACGACCCGCCCGATACCCGCAGCGACGATGTGGCGAGCGCAGTTGTGGCAGGGGAAGGTCGTCGTATGGAGAGTTGCGCCGCGGACCGATATCCCGCGCCTGGCCGCCTCAAGAAGAACGCTCATCTCCGCATGTACTGCGCGCCCGAACTCCGTCAGATCCTTTAGGCCTGCGTCTCGGATCGCATTCGGGACGCTCGCTTTCAGCGTCTCGAGAAGTCCTTCAATTCCCTCGACGTCGGCGAGGGCGTCAGAACAAGTCTTGAGCACGGCATCGGCAAGCTGCTCTCGAAGGTCGTCGAGATGTCGCCGGTTTGTGTCATGTCCATTGACTGCGAAGTCACGGTTGTCGTCGGGATCGCCGGTCCAGTGCGCCCCTCCGCCGCCCTTCGGCACTTCGTTCGCACCTACCGCAAGAGCGTCGCCCTCCACGGTGACCAAGGCGGCGCCGACTTGGCGGCCAAGTTCAACTGACCGGAGTGCGGCGCCGGCCGCTAGAAACTGGGCATGTTCCTCGCGTGTAGGGGACGTATATGGGTCGCCGAACAAGATCCTGAGCACGCGGCCGAGATCGTGTCGTGTCGCCTCGCGAGTGTCCGCTGCGACAAAGAAGTCCGCACGGTGAAAGGTCCCGCTTACGTCCTGGCCGTCCTTGTCTTCCTCCTTCTGGTCTCGCGCGATGAGCGCTTCCGGGCTGTGCGCCCATTCGGACTGATTCTTGCTAGATCGAGATGCACCGATGCGGTCGGACAAGCTCTCTACACGGGCTTGGTAAGACGAATACGCACCGAGCACGTACAACCGCGGCCCATAGATAGCGCGAAGCGTCCGAAGTTCCCCGCGGGTCTTGACGGACCGAAGGACAAACGCATGTCGACTCATGGTCGGTGGGGCGTCCTGGCCCGGCAGTCGGTTCCCCCCGCTTCGCTGCTCGCGCTCGGCGACGATGTCACTCACTGCGTACAGCGCGAGCGCATCGTTCCGCTCCCAAATGTCACGCAGGCTGTTCCCAAGGTTCATCGCCTGTGACAGGTACTCGTCGAGATGTGGCGGAGCGTCGAGCCGAGCACTCTCGTACAAGTACGCGCTGAGCCGCGTGACACTAGAGCTGTATCCGTATTCGTTCAGTTCGGTCTGCAGCTCTTCCGTCACCATCTCCAAGTCGGTGCCGACAGCTGCGACGAGCGCGATCACGATCTCGGTCTCGTCGTCTACAGGGCGCGGAGTGGGGACTTCATCGTTGTGTCGCGCCTCGGACACCGGCGCTCCAATCGGGGGCTCTCCTCGCTGCACACGGCGAAGCTACACCCCGGCGTAGACGCCTTCCTGAGCGATCATCACGAGCGACCGCGGGCTGCCGCGGTCGCTCGTGAGGCGGACCTCGTGGTCACCGCAATAAAGCTGCCCGCCTCGTCGCTCGGGCGGCCAACGTCTCGGCGCTAGCTGCAGGAGCGCGTCGCGCTGACCACCTTGGCGCCGTTGCTCTCGCATTCTCAAGGAACTTCCTCGTCATCGCATGCGTCCGGTTCCTCGGGTAGGCGACGATCGTGCCCCGTCGTCGTTCGAGAGGAGCACGTCATGCCCGTCGTCAGCCCACTGGACGCCGCCGGACGGCCGCGCTCCCCAGCGACGCTTCCCGGCCATCACGCCGGGCGAGCCCCCGGGCAACAAGGGTCGGCGGTATCCCGCTGACCCGCCGTCCGTCGAGGAGATCGTGGCAGTCATGCGTCAAGCCGGCGCGACGATGGATGGGCGCCGCGCCCGAGCGCTGATCGTGGTCCTGTGGCGAGCCGGGCTGCGGATCAGCGAAGCGCTCGCGCTCACGCCTGGGCCTGGGAGCACGTCGCCCCATGGTCGGAAGACCGAGCCAAGTTCCCGCCCGGCGCTCTGTTCTGCGTGATCCACGGACCGACCGCCGGGCGACCCTGCTCGGCGCCGGCGATCCGGTCTCAGTTCCGCCGCCTCGCCACGCAGGCCGGCGTGCGACGCCGGTTCGCGCCACACCAGCTCCGTCACGCCCACGCCGTTGAGATGGCTCGCGAGGGAGTGCCCCTGATGGTCATCCAGCGCCAGCTCGGCCACTACGACCTCGCCATCACCAGCGTCTACCTCCAAGGCATCGACAACAGCGAGATCATCGACACCGTTCACGGTCGCGCCGCTCCCGTGATCCCGGCGACTGCCGGCCTTCAGATGTAGGGGCACGCCACGGAGGGTCTTTCTGTTGCGCCTCGCGCAAAGGAGAAGCCAAAGGTTGTGGTCTCGACGGGACGCCTCCGCTCCTCCGGCGGTGGATGGCCGAGCGGCCCGAGCCACGCCGATGCCGTTAACGGATGGGCACGGGAGAAGCGCCTCCCTTGCTGTTGCGAGCTGTCGGGCTCGACGGAGTTGGCCCCGCGACGGGCTCATCGGCGCCTAGCTGAACCGGCGGTAGCGAGTGCCGGTGCGCTCGAGATAGACCTCTCACCGCTTTCGGCCGATCAAAGCCTGTGTGCTCGGGCGATCATGTCGGCTTGGTGGCTGAACCCACGGGCGCGCATCTCGACGATCCAGATATGCACCGGTGGAGTGTTGGAGTGGTAGTGGGGTCCTGACCCGGAGTAAAGGCCCCCGCTAGGTGAGGCTGACAGTCCCCCGCCGAGTGCTGTGGACAAGCCACCGCCGAGAGCTGTCGACAGTCCACCGCCAAGCGCCGTGGATAGGCCGCCGCCAAGCGCCGTGGAGAGGCCGCCCCCCAAGGCCGTCGACATACCACCGCCCAGTGCCGTAGACATGCCACCGCCCAGAGCCGTTGACGCTCCACCTCCAAGCGCCGTAGACAGACCGCCGCCAAGAGCAGTCGACAGGCCGCCACCCAATCCCGAATATCGATCTCGCGGCCACATGACGACAGCGTAACCGGACGACCGGCGCTCGCCGAGCCTAGGGACTGCTCGACACGGCGTCCGACCCCTCACACGGAGGTCGCCTGACGCCGGCGTCGTTTACGGTGCTTTCCGTCTCGCGTGCCGGGGCGACCCCTCGTCGCGCAAAGGAGGCGTCCCCGAGCGGCTGCTGCATCCGGCTGATGAGGGAAGTGGCGTACCTGCGCCGCGGCCAGTTACACGCGGTACATGCGCCCTTGCTCGCGGGTTGGCGCCCACCGCACCCGGCCGTCGCGTAGCCAGTAGTGGCAACGATGCGTCCGTCGGTCGTCGACGGACGGCTTGATGCTCGGCGCGCCGCGACTATCGACCGTCACTGTCCACGTCGGCCCTTGGGGAGCCCGCAAAGGTAGGGCGATCTGGTGCCCCGTCCCGCAAGGACACTCCATGAGCGCCCATTTCGGCTGGGCCGGGCTGCCCCCCACCAATACGACGGAGCGTCGCGGGAGGCGTCGAGGGAGGTCGGTTCTGGTCGGGTAGAAGCGTGTGCGTGTCATCTTCGGGCTCCCATGGACGGCGCGTCGCCAGATGTCGATCAATGGGCCGATCACGGGAGCCCCGCGATTCCGAGGAACGGCTCGGCGTCGCCGAGACCCCACTCGCTCTCGGCGGCGCAGTAGTGGCCCTCTCGCGTCGGTCTACCGGCTGGCGAGATCCTCTGCACGTGGGGCCGTATCAGCATTTGAGTGCTTGTAGCCGCGGCATACCCGAAGAGGCGACCGAGCAGGTCGGAGACTGCATGTGCCGCAGTGAGGGTGGTGAACGCGACGACGGCTGGAGCGGGGCCGGCTTCGCCGCTTGCGTACCCCTGGCCGGCGAGCTCGCGGCGTCGCGAGTCGTCGAGCATCTCGTCGCCGGCGATTCGGGCGTCGACTTGGCCGCGACAGAGCAGGCACGCTTCGCCGGGTACGGCCATCGTCACACGGCAGTTGATGCCACGAACTTCGCCGGCGTTCACGTCGACCATCACGCCCATGTCGAACACCGGGATCAGGTAGTGGTAAGCGAGGCGGCTCAACACGAGGCGACCGGCGTGGTCATCGGTGCATCCGAAGACCACGTCGCATCCGCGAAGAGCCTCGGCCCCCGCCCGGCTTGAGACAGTGGTGATCTTCGGCGTCACGACGCTTCCCGTGCCGTACGCGGTGGCCAGAGCCGCCGCGAGCTGAACCTTGGCGGCGCCGATGTCCGCTGCGGTGCTCCCGTGGAGCCGTGTTAGGTTGGTCTCGTCGACGGTGTCGTCGTCGATCGCAATGATGTCTCCGACGCCAAGCCGAGCGAGGATCTCGATCGTCGGCGATCCGGTGCCGCCGGCACCGACCACTCCGATCTGCAACGTGCGGAGAAGCGCCTGGCCATCGACGCCGAAGGCCCGGGCCTGACGATCAAACATGGCGTCCGGCGTGTACGCGGGTCGGTCATCGGCCAGGAGGACTCGGAAGTCGCGGCTGGCTATACGCAGCTTATCGATCCGCCGCTCCCGACCGTCGGCGTCGATGATCCGCCCGGTGAATCGTGGCCGTTCAGGCGTGCCGCCGAGAATCAATGCGATGTAGCTCGTAAAGCCCCTGGCTGCCGCGAACGCGGCGAGCTCCACGTCGACGACCTCGTCGAGCTGAGAGCGGGTCGGCCGTCCTGTCGGGTGGGTGTGAACGAAGACGGGTAGTTCATCGGCAGCCAGCGCTTGCGAAAACGCCGGGACGTAGCCAGCGGAGCTGATCCGCAGACGGCGCGGGCCACGCTCCAAGTACGCGTCGGCCGGCACTTCGCGGAGAGTTCGACCGAGTATGAGCTCGTGCGACGGCACAGCACGGGCGCTGAGCACCCAAGCTGTTTCGTCCACAGCGCACAAGGCCGGCAGCAACGCGTCGGCGTGGCCGCCATGGATTGCGAGCGTCGTCATGCCGCGGCCGCCTCGGGCTTGGCCTCACGCGACAGCATCGTCGAGAGCAGCGCAAGGTAGCTCTGTATCCCGTCTACGCCGGGACGCCATACACCCTGCGAGAGGTGACGGGAGAACCGCTGCCACGAGCGTCCGAGGTGTACCTCGTTGCAGGTCGCCGCCGGAGGGCCGCCATGCAAGACCACGTCGGGTGCCACCCAGAACATGTCCAGTGGGGTATCGGGGTAGCCGAACGGGATGAGGAGAAGTAGCTCGACCGTGCGCGGGAGAAACCCGGCGGGGAGCAGATAGTCGGGCACAACGACGGCAATCAGGCCGCCGTCTGCTTCGATGCGGTGACCGGGAACGTGCTCGGTCAGAAATGCCAGGTCGCGCTCAGGAAGCACGGCCGGGGGTGATCGTCGCGGGGGCGGTGAAGAAGTGCTGCCCCTTCTTGAGCTTCACGATCTCGTGAGGCTCGATCAGGTCGTCGTCTTGGTGGCCTTTGCCCTCGAGGTAGAGGTCGCGGTCCGGGCCGATGTCGGGCTCGGGGAGCTCCCGCAGTTCCTCGGCCGTGATCTCGTCCTTCGGGACGTTGTACGTCGTCGTGTCGATGGTGATCTCGACGGACTTGGCGGGCTTCGCCGCGCCGGCGGTGTTGCTTGTGGACTGCACGTGGTACTCCTTCGGCTGTCGGAGGTGCGTGATGCCGCTCGCTGCGGGTCTTGCTCTGTCCGGCTGGGCCGGCCGCCGTTCCTAGCGGCGACCGGCCCGTCCTACGCTCAGCCCTTTGGCGGGTAGGGGTCACGTCCGTGTGAATCACTCGCACGGACTTGGCCGTTGGGCCTGTGGATCACCAGCTCGGAGTGCTGGTTCGCCGCGATTGACCGCGCGTGTGCGATCGCCTCGGCTTGGGTGGAGTGCCGCGCGGTGTCCCGCGTAGCACCGGCACCGCGAACGGCCCAGCCGTCCGGTCGGGGGACTACGTGTTGGTTGCGCTTTGCCAACTGAGGCTCCGTTCGAGAGTGAAGTCGAGTGTCGATTTCCACGGTAGGACGACCAACGACGTTTGTCAAGCAAAACGTAGATGCTCGTGAAGCGTCTACGTACTGCTCGACACCTGCCGTGCGAGGTGCGATGCTTCCGCAATGGACGTGGAACAGCCGACGCTCGGCGAACACCTTCGGGCGCGCCGCACCGAAATGAAGCTCAGTCTTCGGCAGGTTGAGCGTGACTCGGGGATCAACTCCGGTTACCTCTCGCAGCTCGAGCGCAACGAGATCGCAAAGCCGACGCCGTCCGTCCTCCAGAAGGTCGCGAAGGCCTACGGCATCCCGTTTCAAATCGTGATGAGGTGGGCGGGCTACGTAGAAGACGGCTTGTCGCTTAATGCTCAGCGCGCGCTTTCGGTGCTTGGCGATGAGTTCACCGACCAAGAACTCGAAGCCCTCAAGGCGGTGCTGGATGTGCTGCGCGCTAAGGGCGCCGCGACGTTCTCGAGCACGCACAGGACGGATCTTGTCCTCGAGGACCCCGAGCTCGCGGAGATTCGGCGCCACGCGATGGCGCTTCTCAGAGAAGTCGGTGACCACAGAGGAACGGGAGCGGTCGATCTTGACGACGTCACGGCCCACGCCAAGCTCGTGCGAGCAGGGACGGTTGAGCTGTCAGTCGACGAGCGACGCGGACTTCGAGCGCGATTTGGCGATCTTGCCGACTGGGCGATTTCGAGCATTCAGGGCGTGGTGCACTTCGGGTCCCGCGAGGTCTACGTCAAGCCCGACATGTACGTCCTCAAGCAGAACTTCGTCTTGGCCCACGAGATCGGCCATTGGGTGCTCCCGGACCACAGGATCAGCTACGCCGCGCTCGACGATCAGCAGCGGCTCACGCCCGAGTTCCGCGACCATCTCGAGCGTCAGGCAAACCAGTTCGGCATCGAGCTCCTCTCCCGGGGGGACCGCCTCCGGGAGGAGTGGGACGACCACGCGCCCGGGTCAAGTGCGCTCGGCGAACTCAGCACCAAGTACGCCATCTCGCTCCAAGCCGTAGCTCGTCGCGTCGCGGAGGAAAGCCGGCGTCCGTTGGCAATCGCCATTTCTCACAAGAGCGGCGCTAACGGCTCGCTCCGGACACCTCGAGTATTCTGCTCGACCACTTGGGACGAACGGATGGGCTGGAAAACCATCGGACCGCCTACGCCCGCGCTGTTTGCTCAGTTGCGCGCCGCGACCAGTACCGGTCCTCTCGACACCATGCCGTGCGACGACCTGGCCGGCCGCACGACGAACCTGAACCTCGACGCGCTCGACACGGCATGGGCGCGTTTCCTCATCTGTTCACTGCCCGTGCCAAAGCGCGGGATGTGGGGGCGAGATTCGTAGCGCTCCCGCGGACTTCGCCTCCACCCAAAGCTTCCCGGCCATGCTGAATCCCAGGGTGGGGGGCTCAAGTCTGAGCTGCGTTGCTCCCATTTGAACCGCGCTCGTCCGGTCGCCTGTGGTGATCCGTATGCCTAAGGAGCTCGGATGCCACGCCGGCCGTGGCGCGCCACATCGACAGTGACACGTCTTCGATCACTGATCGAGCGCCAGCGCAGAGCCGTCCGGCTTCGCGAGTCCCTCGCCGGTTCCCGTATTGGGCAGGCGGCGGAGATAGCCGCGCTTGACGAGAAGTAGCTCCGCTCGCTTCTGATTTCGCGTGGTTCCGAGCGCGAGCGCCGCGTGACCGCGGCCACGCCGCCTGAAAGGGCCGGTCGAGAGTCGAGTCGATCGGGCCGGCAACAGCTGCAGCGCTGACCCGCACGCCCGCGTTCACATCCGCGGGCGTCTCTAACGCGATTCGCGAATTTCGTTAGGGACGTGGCAGGCCCCGACGAGCCTTGGCCTCCTCGCGGTCCTGCCGCTGGAAGCGGATGCGAGCAGATCAGAGGTGGCAAAGGGCGCCGGGATGACGTGCCAGCTCCCGTCGCCCTTCGCGAGCACGACCGACCGACCCTCCGTCGAGCGCCTCCGCGATCGAGCGGCCGGCGCGGGCGGCGGCCGCATCGACGAACCGGGCGCCGTCGGGGACGAGCAGCCCGCCCGTCGCGACCTGGTGCTCCATGACCCGCAGCAACGCATCGGCCGCGGGCTGCTTGCGCACCGCCGCTTCGACGCTCCGCGTCCTACGCCGCGACGACGCCCGCGGCTGTCCACGGCGGCGGCACCGGGAGTCCCTCTGCGCGGAGCCCCTCGAGATGAAGTGCGACCGCCTCGTGGATGCCGGTCTCAGCTTCCTCCCGCGTGCCGCCCGTGGAGACGCATCCCGGAAGGTCTGGGACGTAGACGCTCCAGCCCTCGTCGTCGTGCTCGTAGATCGCGAGGTACTCGGCCATCACAGGACCGTACTCGGCATCGGCGTCAGTCTCGTGCGCCGGCCGAGGCAGCCGACCGCGCGTCACCCGTCGCGAACGCTGCCGTGAACTTGTCGGCGACCTCGTGCGCCGGCCGCGCGTGCAGGTACCGGTTGGTCGTCGTGATCGAGCTGTGGCCCATCGCGGCCTGGACGGTGGCGAGGTCGATGCCGGCGGCGACGAGCAGGGAGCCGAAGGTGTGGCGGAGGTGGTGGACGTGGAGGGGGCGTAGGCCGGCGGCGTCGCGGGCTCTGACGAAGCGGCGGTAGAAGGCGGGGCCGTCGAGGCGGCGGCCGACGCGGGAGACGAAGACGTGGTCTTCGCGCTCGGTGAAGTCGCCGCGCTGGGAGACGCGGTCCAGTGCGCCGGCGGCTTGGGCGCTGAGGCCGACCTCGCGTGCGCGCCCTGACTTGGTGGAGTCGGCGACCTCGCCGCCACTGACGGCACGGCGGACGATGAGCTTGCTGCCGGCGAAGTCGACGTCGCGCCACTGCAGCGCGAGCAGCTCGCCGCGGCGCAGGCCGGTGTAGGCGGCGACCCGGACCATCTCGCCGTCCTGGCGGTCCTCGTGACCGCGCCAGTAGAGCTCGTCCTCGTCGGTGACCCGGGCCTGGCTCACGGGGTCGCGGTGCTTGCCCTCGGCCATCGCGCGGGCGAGGGCCTCGACCTCCTCGACGGAGTAGTAGTCCAGCGGCTGTTGTGCGGGCTCGCGGCGCTTGTCGGCCTCTTGCGCCGGGTTGCTCGTCAGACCGAACGTGGACGGGCGCATCCCGTAGCCGTAGATCGTGCGCACGAGCTGGCGGTGGAAGTTGACCGTCCGCGCCGAGGCGCCGCGCCGCGAGACCGAGGTGAGGAGCCGCTCGACGTCGCGGGTCGTCACGTCCGCCGCCTGCTTGTCGCCGAGGTGGCGCATGATGTCGCCGAGGGACTCGCCGTCTCCCCGCTTGTGGGGGGTGCCGGGCTCGGCGAGCACGTACTCGTAGACCCTCACGGTCGAGGGCTTCGCGCCGCGCACGTCGCGCAGCCACTCGAGGTAGGCGTGGGCGAGCTCGCGGAACGTGACCTCCTCGGGCAGATCGCCCGCGGCTTCGCGCAGCAGGTACTCGTCGACCTGGCGCACGAGCTCGTCGGCGGCAACGCTGGCACGGCGACGGTCCAGATGGGTCTCGGGCGCGCGGCCGCGACGCTTGACCCAGCCGCCTTCGCCGTCGGGGTCGAGCCACGCGCGACCGACGCGCCGCTTGACCTGCCGCGTCGTCTCGTCGGCCGCCTTGTGACGCCACGAGACCTCCCAATAGACCTCCCCGGCCGCTCCCGCACGCGCGCTGAGGAAGTACGACACGGATGGGGCAGGGGTGGCCACGGACCCCCAAAATAGCAGCGCTACCCTGCGCAGGGTAGCGCTCCGAATTGGGTAGCGCTTTGGGTAGCGCTTGAGACAGAAAACAGCTCAGAAAGGCGACTTTGGCATACCTCAAACCCCTCAACCAAGGGCCGCCAACATTCAGCTTGGCGCTTCCAAGCTGAATGTCGCCGGTTCGATCCCGGTCGCCCGCTCTGAGGAAAGGTTCTACGCGGTCGGCACGGTCCGCGAGCGTCGGCCGGGTGTCGTTTTCGGTCCAGCGCTTTTAGGCCCGGGTCACCCGACGGCATCGTGGTAGCCGAGACGCGCGGCGACCTCGGACACCGTGAGCTCGGCCGAGTCGAGGAGCTGATGAGCAACCGCGGACCGGATCTCGTGGAGGAGCGACTGGTAGGTGAGCGCCTCGGCCGCGACCGAGGCGCGGTGCTCGAGCTCGTGGATCGTCGCGCCGAGTCCGCTCGCCTCGGCGAAGGAGACGTAGGGGAAGACCGGGACGGGCCCGAGGACGGGGAAGACCACGAGGGAACCGCTCACGTCGGGCGAGCCGAGGTCGAACGTGGGGTGGGCGAGGTCGGGCTGGGCGGGGGACATGGCGGCTCCTCTCTGGCGCGGTGCCAGAGACGTCGCGCGAGTCGCGCACGATCTGACGCCGGCGCAGGAACGCCGGGCTGGACTTGCCGTCGGCCCTGTGGGAGTGTCGAGACGGCGGTCAACGCACTTCTGCCAAGCGAAGCGACGAGGCGATGGCGATGGGCGACGAGTTCGAGGACCTGCGACGCCGGCTCGAGGCGGCGGAGACCGCGTTGGAGGAGATGCGACGGGCCGGCGGCGATGGGCGCCCCCGCAGGCGGTGGCGGCCGGTCGGACAGACCCGCACCGTGGTCCTCTCCAGCGTGATCCTGGGGCTGCTGGTCGCGCCGTTCGGCATCGCCGCCACCGGCGACCTCCTCCGTGAGGGCGTCCGCAACGGCACGACGGGCAGCGAGACGGAGATCATCGGCCAGTTCAACGCGACGAGCGGCGCGAAGGGCGGCTACGTGACGCGCCAGTCCAACACGCAGACCGGGCCGCGGGCCGGGGGTGGCGCGATCTACGGATGCCGTGGCGCGGCGGGCGGCACCGCGACCGGATCGGCCCCGTGTCTGCGCGCGAGCAACCTGGCCAACGGGTTCGCGTTCGAGTTCGCCTCCAAGTCGGGACCGGCGGGGCTGTTCGAGGTCGCCTCGCCCACCGAGGCGCCGTTCGCCACCAACGGGACGGGCCTCGTTGCGAACCTCAACGCCGATCGACTCGACGGCGCGCACCTGAGTGACATCACGGCGGCGATCGCGGCCACCGGCGGGCCTCGCCCACCGAGCGGCCCGGCGGGCGGCGACCTCACGGGCACCTACCCGAACCCGACGATCGCGGACGACGCCGTGGACAGCGCGGCCATCGCCGACGACGCCGTCACGACCGCGCAGATCGCCGACGACGCCGTCACGACGGCTCAGATCGCTGACGACGCCGTCGCCACGCCTCAGATCGCCGACGATGCGGTGCGTTCCGGTGCATTCGGCCGGACGACGAGGCGCCTGGGGGCGGGAACGCTGATCGGCGTGAACGAATCCGGGTTCGCGTCCGTCTCCTGTGAGGTGGGCGAGATCGCTCTCTCGGGCGGCGGCAACTGGAGCATCACCACCCTGGCTGCGCAGGGCCTGGCCCTGAAGGACTCGTTCCCCACTCCTGCCACGAACTCGACCGGCTGGGGCGTCACCGGAGAGAACACCGGGGTGACCCCGCGCTCGCTGTTCGCGTTCGTCCTGTGCCTCGAGGCCGGCTGAGGCTCAGCCGGTCGCGATCGGTGCGGGTGCAGGACCTGCCGCTTCGCACCCGCCCTCCCGCGTCGCGGAGGGCCCGCGGGCCCGCCCGTCAGCGCTTAGTGGCGCGCACCGTTGCCTTGAACAACGAGAGCGCCTCGATGGCCGTCGCCCCCGTGACGCGGTTGCGCTCGACCTGCCACACGATCCCGGTCATCGTGCCCGTGCACCAGCGTCCGCGCTTCTTGCCGAAGAACAGGCGGAAGTCGCCCGCGCCCGGCTCGCGCCGCGACCGCTCCGTCTTCGTGACCCCCGGCTTGAGGTCGCGGCCGGTGTTGCGGGTGAGCTTCACGGTGCGGCTGCCTCCGCGACCCCCATCGATCCGGGTGGTCTGCACGCGTGAGTTGCACGACGAGCGGTCGAGGATCGCGGCGTCGATGTAGTAGCTGAAGTCGAGCAGCTCGGTGTCGCGTCGCGTTGGGAACCGGACCGTGAAGGTCGTGCGGGTGCCGCCCCGGCGAGGGGAGACCTTGGCCGCGTTCTTGTCGATGTAGTTCAGGTGCGACGCGCTCGGCGTCTCGAAGCGGGTGAAGTCGCTGAACTCCGACGCAGCGGACGGCGGCGCCTCGGGGAAGTTCGGGTTGGCGAGCGTGTAGTGCTGGCGCATCTCGAGCACCTTCCCGTTCACGACGAACGTGGTGGGCACCTCGCCGCTCGTGGGGACCCCGGTGGACGGCGCCTTGCGAGCAGCGACCGCCTGCGCGCACTCGGCGTCGACGACGCTCGTCCCGGTGTACGTCGTCGCGTTCGCCTTCGCGGTGATGGTCCACGCCTGCTTGCCGACACGGTCGTACTTCGTGAGGCCGAGGCAGGCCGGGCCGGCGGGCCCGAGGTTCGTGATCGTCCCGGCGAAGCCACCCGGGGTCGCGGTGACGTTGACGTTCGGATTCGTCTCGAACGCCCGCCAGTCGCCCTCGACCGCGTCGGCCGCGGACGCGACGGAGGGTGCGAGGGCCCCCGCGGTCGCGCTCGCGAGCAGCATCCGGCACAGCAACGACATCATCAGGTCCCCTGTCAATCGGCGGTGCTGGACCACTTTCCGGCGCACAAGCGCGGCACTCTACCAGACGACGATCGCGGCGGAGCGCCCATCACCCCTCGCGCATGATCTCGTCGTTCGTGCGATCGCGGGCGGGACGGTCGAGGCCCCCGCGGCGCTCACCGTGCGGGTGCGCGGGCACCGACGGCACGACGCGATCCAGGACGGCGGTGAGGGCGCGGTCCACCGGGGTCCGGTCGCGGCGCAGCGCGCGGTTGACCAGCGTGATCTCGATGCGGCCACGTCGCTCGTTGACGGCGTGGCGCAGCTTGTCGGCGCGGGTCGGCCTCATGCCGTCACCTCGGGCGCAACCTCGGGGTTGTCGAACGACGCCGAGGCGCTGAGCGCGATGTGGTCGGGCGCGGCCGGCATCCGCTCGATCCGGCACGGGATCCCGCAGAAGTGGGGGAGGCCCTGCTCGGCGTCGAGCATGTCGTCATCGTCGGAGACGAGCATCCCGTCGTTGTGGACGTCGGCTCCGCCGCCGGCCACGGTGCCGATGAGCTCGGGGAACCACCAGCCGTGCGGCACCCGGACGTGACCGGGACGCATGTCCTCGCGGACGGAGACGCGCAGCTGGACCTCGCCGTGCGACGTGACGACCTTGATCCAGTCACCGTCGACGAGGCCCGCCTCCGCGGCGTCGTCCGGGTGCAGGAAGCTCGTCGGCAGCGGTGACAGGCGCCGCATGCTGAGGAGCTGGCGCTGCCCGGTCTGGAAGTACGGGTCCTCGCGCACCGCGACGAACGCGAGCATCGGGAACTCCTCGCTCACCGGCAGGCCGCGGTAGTAGGGGAGGGGGTCGAAGCCGAGGTCCGCGAGGATGCTCGAGGACAGCTCGACCTTCCCCGACGGCGTCGCGAACCCGGTCTTGCGGTACGAGCGGTAGTTCGGCACGCCCATCTTCGCGTCGTGCGTGGCGCAGAACTCGTCGAACGTCATCCCGCTCGGCTCCAGGCGGTGGTCGAGCAGCTCCTCGATGCTCGTCCACGGGAACGCGTCACCGAGACCCATCCGGTGCGCGAGTCCCGTCCAGATGTCGAACACGCCCCGGCACTCCCCGGGCGGCTCGACCGCCTTCTCGGAGACCTGCAGCCGCGGGATCCAGCTGAAGCCGTCGTGGAGGTTCGAGCGCTCGAGGAACGAGTCGCTCGGCAGCACGAAGTCCGACAGCTCGGCGGTCGGCGTCATGAACAGCTCGTGGGTGACGAGGAGGTCCTGGCTGCGAAGCGCGCGCTCGATGCGCTGCTGGTTGGGATAGGCCATCACGACGTTGTTGCCGAGCGTGATGAGCGCCCTCACCGGATACGGCCGGCCGGTCTCCATCGCCTCGAAGACCGCGGAGGGGTTCGCCATGTAGTTGCCGTTGACCATGTTGACGTGACGCCGGCCCCAGACCCGCTCGGTCGGCTCCTCGAGCATGCGGGCCACGCGCTGGGTGTAGATCGGCCAGCGGTCGGCCCCGAGCTGCTTGGCCCACTGCTCGTCGCTGAGGACGTCCATCGCCTCGATGTTCTCTTCCGGCAGCACGTCGGGCAGCGGCTCGCACATGCGCTCGCCGCCGTAGATGTCGAGGTGCCCGCAGATCGCGCGCAGGATCGCGTGGCAGCGGATCGCCGACGTGCTCGAGATCTGCTTGTCGGTGATCGGGGTCCAGGGAATGACCGCCGCCCGCGCCGTCGCGTACATGCGCGCCGAACGGCGGACCTCCTCGGGGGTGACGCCGCAGATCTCGGCGACGCGCTCGGGCGGGTACTCGCGCACGCGCTCGGCGAGGTCCTCGAAGCCGACCGTCCAGTCGCGCACGAAGTCCTCGTCGTAGAGGCGCTCGGCGATGATGACGTTCAGCCACCCGAGCGTCATCGCCGCGTCGGTCCCGGCGCGCAGCTGGAGGTGCATGTCGGCGCGGGCCGCGCTGCCGGACTCGCGGGGGTCGAGGACCATCAGCTTCGCGCCGCGCGACCGGGCCTGCTCGATCCAGTTGTAGATCGGCGTCCACGAGTGCTTGCGCGGGTTGTGACCGAACAGCACGATCAGCTCGCTGTTCATGATGTCCGGGAACGGGAACCAGCCGTAGGTCAGCCGGTTGACCGCCGACGTGTTGCCCATGCACATCGACACGCCGGCCATCCAGTTCGGCGTCCCGAGATGGTTCATGAACCGCCGGCCGAGACCGTGCTCGTTGCCGGTGTTCCAGAAGCTCGTGGCGACGGCGAGCGCCTCCGGCCCGTGCTCGTCGACGATGGCGGTCAGCCGCTCGGCGATCTCGTCGAGGGCGTCGTCCCACGTGACCTGCTCCCAGCGACCCTCGCCGCGCTCCCCGACCCGCCGCAGCGGGTGCTTCAGCCGGCTGTCGAGCGCGAGGTGCTTGCGCGCGCTCGATCCCTTCAGGCAGATGTTGTCCTTCAGCAGCGGGTTGTCGCTCGGGCCGATCTTGACCACCTCGCCGTCGCACACGTGCGCCGTGAGCAGGCAGGCGATGTCGCAGGCCGTGCACGTCACCCGCTTCTTGACCGTCCCGGTTGCGTCCGTGGTGCTCATGATCCCGCCTGCCCTTCGTTGGTTGTGAGAACGATTTGCTCGACCTCGCCCGGACCGGGGACCGCGCGCACGTCGCGCGCGCTCACCGGCTCCCCGCAGCTCGTGCACGTCAGGGTGGGGTCGGTGTGGTGCCCGCATTGGCGGTGGACGATCTCGATCGGCGGCCCGTCGGGGGCGGCGTGCTTGTCGCCCCACTGCCGCAGCGCGTCGATGACCGGCCACAGGTCGCGACCGCGGTCGGTGATCCGGTACTCGGAACGCGGAGGCCGCTCGCTGTAGGGGACCTTCCTCAGGATCCCGGCGTCCACGAGCCGCCCGAGCCGCTTGTTGAGCGTGTTGCGTGAGATCCCGAGGCGGTGCTGGAAGTCGTCGAAGCGGGTGACGCCCAGCAGCGCGTCGCGGACGATGAGGAGCGACCACCAGTCGCCGACGACGTCCAGGCTCTGCGCGACCGAGCAGTGCATGTCCGCGTAGCCCTTGCGTTCCATGATGGAACGGACCCTATGCGCGCGCGGCCGCTCGAGTCAACCACGGGTCGCCTGAGATCCGAGCGGCGCGCGCACGCGCCGCAGCCCGGGCGGCGAGCACGGGGAGCAGCCGCGCAGGAGCGCCGTCTCGCGACGGCGCTCCTGCCGCGCCTACAGGCGCGGCACCGAGCCCTTGAGCTTGCCCGTGCAGGTGCGGTACTTCCGCGTGCCGGTCACCACCCGTCCGCTGGTCGTCACCACGACGATCTTCATCGTGTACCGCCCCTTGGCGAGACCGCGCAGATCGACCCAGCCGGTGAACGTCTTCGTCTCGAGGTACTTCCGCGTCACGCGGTTCACGCGCACCCAGCGCTTCTTGTAGCGCGTGAAGATACGCACGCGCTTCTTGTTGACGTACACCGAGCCGAAGTCGTAGGAGTAGCCCTTGACCGCCCGGATGCGGAACCGGAACAGCCGGCGGCTCGTACACTTCTTCGTCGAGGGGAGCGTGAGGACCGACGTCGCGGTCAGCGGGGCCCCGACGTTCACGCGCACGTCGGCGGTCGCGACCGTCCCGTCGAATGCCACGGCCGCCGCGACGACGGTGTTGGAGCCCGTGCGCAGCGCCGTCGCCGGGACCTGGGCGGTGAACGATCCGAGGCCGGCGACCGTCGCCGGGATCAGCGTCCCGCCGTTGACCCGCACGGCGACACCGGCGATGCCCGCCGCCGAGCCGGACAGGGACGCCGTCAGCTTCGTCGGGTCGGTGACCTGAGTGCACGAACCGCCGGTGGCGTCGTCCCGTGGTGGTCGGCGCCGACCCGGGGTTGGCGGCCGGCGCGCCGGGCGGGGCCAGCAGGGCGAGCGAGACGAAAGTGCCGGCCAAGGCGACCGGGGAAGGGAGAAGCATGTGCGCCTCCAAGAGCACGGAACAGGACGCCCGGGAGGCTATGAGTGGACCGACGGACGGCCATCAGGGCGTCGCAGCCGTCCCCCGGCGATACATACGGATCCCGACGCGTGGTTTTCCCGTGGATCCGCTCGCGACCCGGCGGTCACTCGTGCGCGAGCCGGGGGTCGCCGGTCAGACGACCCCGCCGGCGTCCTCGATGAGCCCCTCGACGACGCGTGCGGCGTGCTCGGCGTGCTCCTCGAGGGCGCGGCGTGCGGCCGCGGCGTCCCCGGCGGCGCAGGCGTCGGTGATCGCGACGAGGTAGTCGGGGTCGAGGTGGCGGCCCTTCAGCAGTCGGCCCCAGATCGCGTCGATGCGCAGTCGCAGGTAGGTGTCGAGCAGCGTGTGGTTGTCGGCGAGGCCGATGA
>JBFIDS010000018.1:0-17002 GCA_041603715.1 Paraconexibacter sp.
CGAACGAGACGACTCCGAGGAGCCGCTGCTGCGGGAAGCGGCCCGACCAGAGCCCACCGCCGCTGTCGCCCTGACAGGTGTCGGGGCGACCGGAGGCGACGCCGGCGCAGAGCTGGGCCGTCGGATCGATGTCGGGGCCCCACACGCGCCGGCAGGAGGCGCCGCTGCGCAGCCGCACATCGGCGAACTTCATCGTGCGCGGCTGGCCCGAACTGGCCGACGCGCCCCGCAGCCCCCAGCCGGTCACCGAGACGGTGGAGCCGGCCGCTTCGAGCGCGGTGTCCTGCGGGCTCGCGAGCGCCATGGGCGGGATCCGCAGCGGGACGGCGAGGTGGACGACGAGGATGTCGTGGAGGTTCCGCCCGCGACGGTAGCCCGGGTGCTTGACGAGGCGGGCGACGCGGACGCGCTGCATCCCCGGGTCGGCGAGCGAGATCGCGCCGCCGATGACCTCGACCTTGCCGGTGTGGTTCCCCCTGAACGGTCCGGAGTCCCCGAACACCTCGAGGCAGTGCATCGCGGTGACGACGACCGTCGGCGCGACGAGCGTGCCGCCGCAGAACGGCGGATTCTGCGGAAGGCGCTCACCCTTGAGCACGAGCGCGACCTGCGACGGGTTGTCCTGCGCGGTCGCCGTCCGTCCGCCCACGATCGCGGAGGCCGGCGAGGCGAGGACGAGCGCCGACGCGAGGGCGGCGACGGCGACCGCGATGGAGCGCACGGCGAGCATCCGCGCATCCTACGGCGATGGACGAGATTTCGGTAAGGCCAGAACGTGCCGACGAGCGGGCAGTTTCGGCACCTCCACCACGTCCTGAGCGGGCGGGCCGACGACCTGCGACCCTTCGCCGGATGCGGGACATCCCCCTCCGTGACGGCGCGATCCGCCTCGGTCAGCTCCTCAAGCTCGCCGGCCTCGCCGACTCCGGCGGCGAGGCGCGGCTGATCCTCGAGACCGCGGAGATCACCGTCAACGGCGAACCCGAGGCCCGCCGCGGCCGTCAGCTCGCGCCCGGGGACGTCGTCATCGTCGACGGCGAGGAGCTGCGCCTCACGCCGGCGTGAGGGGGCGGGCCCGTCCCGCCCGCGCCTCGGCGAGCCAGAGGTCGACTCGGTGGTCGGCGGCCCAGCGGACGTTCGCCCGCTGGTTGTTCCGCGTCGGGGAGAGGCGGAGATACATCTTCGAGGCACGGGCGTCGGCCACCGGGACGATGAACTGGTCGGCCGTCTCGTGGACGTGGACGGCGAACACGTCTGCCCGGCCCGCGTACCGGCCGCGTCCGTTGCCGTGGTCGGTCGCGCAGCAGTTGAACTCCACGCAGCCCGAACCGGCGCGGCGGCGGCCCGACTTGACCTGGATGCGGACGAACTCGCCCGGCCGGGGTTCGGCCACGAGGTCGTAGGGACCGAACCGGCCGAACGGGAGGAGGATCGGGACTCCGGCGGCCGTGAGCGTATGGAGGACCGCCGCCTCCGCGATGTCGCCGCGCGACCGGGTGTCCATGCGGAGAAGGTGCCACGACGGGCGGACAGAACGTACGTTCGCGTGGTCGTCCTGACGCTTCCGCTACGCTGCCCCGGCACGCGCCCGTAGCTCAGTGGATAGAGCGCCCGCCTCCGGAGCGGGAGGCCGTAGGTTCGAATCCTACCGGGCGCGCTCGCGGCCCCCGCACCGTCGGGGCCCGCGGATAGGGTCGCCGCCGACCCACTTCTCACGCACTCCGGAGGTGCGCACGTGCTCAAGGGCTTCAAGGACTTCCTGCTGCGCGGGAACGTCGTCGATCTCGCGGTCGCCGTCATCATCGGCGCGGCGTTCGGCGGTGTCGTCAGCGCGTTCGCCGACGACTTCATCGGCGGGCTCATCGGCGTCATCGGCGGCACGCCGAACTTCGACACCGTCGGGATCGAGATCGGCGACGGCAAGATCGTCGTCGGCACGACGATCACCGCGCTCATCAACTTCGTCATCGTCGCGTCGGTCGTGTACTTCGTGATCGTCGCGCCGATGAAGACGCTCTCCGAGCGCGGCAAGGCGGGGGACACGGACAGCCCGGCCCCGTCCGACGAGACGGTCGTCCTCACCGAGATCCGCGACCTCCTGCGCGAGCAGCGCCAGCAGCGCGGGCCCGGCGTCTGAGCCACCGGCCGCGGGCGGGACCACCGGCGGCCGGGGCCGATACCCTCGGGCGACGGTGGATCTCTCGCTCCTCTTCTGCGGCACGGCCGGCGCCGTCCCGACCGCGCGGCGCGGGCTCCCGGGGATCCTGCTGCGCGCGGGCGGCGACCGGATCCTCTTCGACTGCGGCGAGGGGACCCAGCGTCAGCTCCTGCGGTCCGTCGGCCTCCTCGATCTCGACGCGGTCTTCCTCACCCACCACCACGCCGACCACTGGCTCGGGCTGCCCGGGATGCTCAAGAGCTTCGGCCTGCGCGACCGGGAGCGCGAGCTACTCGTCTACGGGCCCCCCGGGACGGCGAAGCTCCTCGAGTCGGCCCGCGTCGCCTACGGGCGCGTGCCGTACCCGCTGGAGGTCATCGACCTCGAGGCCGGCGACGCCCTCGAGTGGGACGGCTACGAGGTCCAGGCGTTCAACGTCGCCCACCGGGGACGCGCCTTCGGCTACGCGATCCTCGAGGCGGACCGCCCCGGCCGCTTCGACGCCGACCGCGCGGCCGCGCTCGGCGTCACCCCGGGGCCCGACTTCGGACGGTTGCAGGCGGGCGAGACCGTCGGTGGCGTGCGCCCCGAGGACGTGATCGGGGAGCCCCGGCCCGGGCGCCGGATCGTCCTCTCCGGGGACACGTCGCCGTGCGAGACGCTCCGGGCCGAGGCGGCGGGGGCCGATGTCCTCGTCCACGAGTCGACGTTCCTGCACGCCGACGTCGATCGCGCCCGGGAGACCGGGCACTCGACCGCCCGCCAGGCGGCCGAGACCGCGGCGGAGGCCGGGGTCCGCGCGCTCGTCCTCACGCACGTCTCCCAGCGCTACCACCCGCGCGAGCTACGCGACGAGGCCCGAGCGGTCTTCCCCGGCGCGATCCTCCCGCGCGACCTCGACACGCTCGTCGTCCCCTTCCCCGAGAAGGGACCGCCCGAGCTCGTGCGCCACGAGGCCGACGCCCCCGACGTCCCCGTCGCGACATGAAGGACCCGACGACACGCCTCATGCGCCACGACGATGGCGAGCGGCGGTTCTCGACGCTCGCGGTCGTCCTCGCGCTCGCCGCCGGCTTCCTCGTCGGCGTCGTGCTCGTCGCTGCGCTCGGCGGGGCGAAGGGGACGACGAGCACCGAGACCGTCGCCGTCACGGTGACGGAGACGGTCGAGGCGCCGACGACGCAGACGAACCCGGGGACGGTCGTCGTCACGACCCCGGTCCCCGAGCTGGTCGGCCAGCCGCTCGACGTCGCCAAGGAGCGCATCGCCCGCTCGCAGTTCGACGTGGACGTCGTCGGGGGCGGGCTCCTCGGCGTGATCGTCGACGACAACTGGACGGTCGTCGCGCAGGAGCCGGCGGCGGGGACGGAGCTGGAGCTGGGCTCGACGCTCCGCGTCGAGATCGAACGCAGATAGCGGGGTCTCGGCGCGGGCGGGCCCCCGCGACCGCCGCCCCCGGTGCTACTGTCACTGGCGTCCTTTAACCCGGTCCCGTGAGGCCAGGAAGGAGCAGATGTCCCCCTCTGAGAAGGTCGTGCTCGACGACGACGGCATGCGCCGCACGCTCGTGCGCATCGCCCATGAGATCGTCGAGAAGCACGGCGGGCCCGATGGGCTCGCGGTCGTCGGGATCCACCGCCGCGGCGCGATCCTCGCGACGCGCCTCCAGCGCCTCCTCACCGACCTGCTCGACACCGAGGTCCCGCTCGGGAGCATCGACATCGCGTTCTACCGCGACGACGTCGCGACCCGCAGCGACAGCCCGGTCGTCCACGCCTCGCAGGTCGACTTCGACCTCGAGGGCCGCTCCGTCGTCATCGTCGACGACGTCCTCTTCACCGGGCGCACCGTGCGCGCGGCGATCGAGGCGCTGTTCGACTACGGCCGCCCCGCGCGCGTGCAGCTCGCCGTCCTCGCCGACCGCGGCCACCGCGAGCTGCCGATCCGGCCCGACTACGTCGGCAAGAACCTTCCGACGGCGCGCAGCGAGCGCGTCAACGTCCGCGTCGAGGAGCTCGACGGCCGGGACAGCGTGACGATCACGACCGCGGAGGACCATCCATGAGGCATCTCCTCTCCATCGAGGATCTCGACCGTGCGGCCATCGAGCGCATCTGCGACCGGGCCGCGTCGTTCGCCGAGGTGAGCGACCGCGAGATCAAGAAGGTCCCGGCGCTTCGCGGCCGGACCGTCCTCAACCTCTTCTACGAGGCCTCGACGCGGACGCGGTCGAGCTTCGAGCTCGCGGCCAAGCGCCTGAGCGCCGACGTCGTCAACTTCGCGGCGAGCGGGTCGAGCGTCGAGAAGGGCGAGTCGCTCAAGGACACCGTCCTCACCCTCTCCGCCCACAAGCCCGACGCGATCGTCATCCGCACGCCGTGGGCGGGATCCGCCGAGCTCGTCACGGGCTGGACCTCGGCGGCGATCGTCAACGCCGGCGACGGCAAGCACGAGCACCCGACGCAGGCGCTGCTCGACGTCTACACGCTGCGCCAGCGCCTCGGCGCCCTCGACGGCGCGAAGGTCTGGATCGTCGGGGACGTCCTCCACAGCCGCGTCGCGCGCTCCAACGTCCTCGCGTTCGCGAAGATGGGCGCTGAGGTGACGGTTTGCGGACCGCCCACGCTGATCCCGCGCGGCATCGAGGACGCGCTGCCCTGCACGGTGCGCCACGACCTCGACGATCTCGCGCAGGCCGACGTCATCTACGCGCTGCGGATGCAGAACGAGCGGATGCACGACAGCTACGTCCCGTCGTTGCGCGAGTACGCGACGCTGTTCCAGATCGACGGGCGCCGCCTCGGACCGCGCCAGATCGTCATGCACCCCGGGCCCGTGAACCGCGGCGTGGAGCTGAGCGGCGAGGTCGTCGACTCGCCGCAGGCGGTCATCACCATGCAGGTCGAGGCCGGCGTCGTCGTGCGCATGGCCGTTCTCTACGAGGTCCTCGCGGGCTCCCGCTCCGACCTCCCCGTCCCGCCGCGGACCGACGGCTCGGGCGCCGATGACATCTCGCCCGTCCGCGCGACCCGGACCACCTCGACCCACCCCGCCGCCTGATGCCCTCAGATCCCCTCGTCCGCGCCCCGGCGCCCGACGCCACGCTGCTCGTTCGCGGCGCCCACGTCCTCGACCCCCGCACGGGGCTCGACGGCGTCCACGACGTGCTCGTCCGCGGCGGTCACGTCGCGGAGGTCGGCGCGCCTGGGTCCGTCACCCCGCCCGAGGGCGCCGAGACCGTCGACGGAGCCGGCAAGCATCTCGTCCCGGCCTTCGTCGACCCCCACGTGCACCTGCGCACGCCCGGTCAGGAGCACAAGGAGGACCTCGAGACCGGGACGCGCTCCGCGGCCGCCGGGGGCTACTGCCTCGTGGTCGCGATGCCGAACACCGACCCGGTCCTCGACTCGGCCCCGCTCCTGCGCTCGGTCCGCGACGCCGCTGCCCGCGACGCGCGGATCCCCGTCGGCTTCATGCCGGCGATCACCCGCGGCCTGCGCGGGGACGAGCTCACCGAGATGGCCGAGCTGCGCGACGAGGGCGCCCTCGGATTCACCGACGACGGGCGCCCGGTCGTGAGCGCGGGGATGCTTCGCAAGGCGCTCCAGTACCAGCGGCTGTGCGGCGGGGTGCTCGCCCTCCACGAGGAGGACCCGACGCTCTCGGCCGGTGGCGCGATGCACGAGGGCGCGGTGAGCGCGCTGCTCGGCCTCGGTGGGATCCCCTCGATCTCGGAGTCGACGATGGTCGCCCGCGACGTGCTCATCGGCGAGCACGAGGACGGCGCGATCCACCTCCAGCACCTCAGCTCGATCGACTCCGTCGAGGCGATCGCCGCCGCGAAGGCCCGCGGGGCGAAGGTGACCTGCGAGGCCTCGCCGCACCATCTCTGCCTCACCGATGAGGACGTCCGGGACCTCGACACACGCAAGAAGATGAACCCGCCGGTGCGCGCCGAGCGCGACCGACAGGCCCTCATCGCCGGGCTGAGGGACGGGACGATCGACTGCATCGCGACCGACCACGCCCCCCACGCCCGCGACGAGAAGGAGGTCCCGTTCGAGCAGGCGCCGATGGGGACGACCGGGCTGGAGACCGCGTTCGCCGCCGTCTACACCGAGCTCGTCGTCCCCGGGGTCCTCGACCTCGCGCTCGTCGTGGAGAAGCTCACCTCCGGGGTCGAGCCGCTCGGGCTCCCGGCGCCGCGCATCGAGCCGGGCGCGGCGGCGAACATCACGCTCGTCGACCTCGCCCGCTGCTGGGCGGTCGGGGAGCACGGTTACGAGTCGCGCTCGTCGAACTCGTGCTTCGCCGGGCGCACCTTCTCCGGGCGCGTCCTCCTCACCGTCGCCGCGGGAGCGGTCGCCTATCGCGAGCGAGCGCTCGCCCTCGTCCCCGAGAACGGAGGCTCACGATGAGCGCCCCCATGACCGCGTACGTCCTCCTGGAAGACGGCACGCGCTTCGACGGCCTCGCCTGCGGGGCCGACCACCACGCGGTCGGCGAGGTCGTCTTCACGACCGGCATGTCCGGTTACCAGGAGTCGGTGACCGACCCGTCGTTCGCCGGCCAGCTCATCACGTTCACGTACCCGCACATCGGGAACTACGGGGTGAGCGAGGCGGCGATGGAGTCCGACCGCATCCACTCCCGCGCCGTGATCATGCGCGCCGCGAGGAACACCGAGGACGCCCCGACCGCGGAGCGCGGCTGGCTCGACTGGCTCGTCGACTGCGGAGTGCCGGCGATCACCGACGTCGACACGCGGGCGCTCGTACGCCACATCCGCCAGGCGGGCTCGATGCGGGGCGGGGTCTTCCCGGCCGCCGTCGCCGAGAGCGAGGCGCGGGAGCTCATCGCGGCCGAGCCGCCGATGGCCGGACGCAACCTCGCGCGCGAGGTGACGCCCGCCGAGGCGACCGTGCACGGGCCGGCGCCGGGCACGACCGACATCGTCCGCGTCCACGCGATCGACTGCGGCGTCAAGGGCTCGATCGTCCGCCACCTCGTCGCCCGCGGCGCGCAGGTGACGCTGCACCCGTGCACGGTGACCGCGGAGGACCTCCTCGCGACCGATGCCGACGCGTTCTTCCTCGCCAACGGGCCGGGGGACCCTGCAGCCCTCGACGACGTCGTCGACACGGTGCGCGAGCTCATCGGCAAGCGTCCGGTCTGGGGCATCTGCCTCGGCCACCAGCTCCTGTGCCGCGCGGTCGGGCTCGGCACGACGAAGCTCCCGTTCGGCCATCGCGGCGCGAACCACCCGGTCAAGGACCTGCGGACCGGGAGGATCGAGATCACCTCGCAGAACCACGGCTTCGCGGTCACCGCGCCCCAGGGCGGCGTCCGCATCGAGGCCGACGAGCCCGTCCGCTGGAACACCGATTTCGGCGAGGCAGCGCTCACGCACGTCAACCTCTACGACCGGACCGTCGAGGGCCTCGAGCTCCTCGAGGTCGAGAGCGCGACGGTCCAGTACCACCCCGAGGCGGGCCCGGGTCCCAACGACGCCCTCTACCAGTTCGACCGTTTCCTGGAGGCAGTCCGCAATGCCTAGGCGCAACGACCTCAAGCGCATCATGATCCTCGGCTCCGGCCCGATCGTCATCGGGCAGGCGGCGGAGTTCGACTACTCGGGCGTCCAGGCGTGCAAGGTCCTGCGCGAGGAGGGCTACGAGGTCGTCCTCGTGAACTCGAACCCGGCGACGATCATGACCGACCCGGAGTTCGCCGACGCGACCTACGTCGAGCCGCTCCTGCCCGGACCGGTCGCGCGGATCATCGAGAAGGAGCGCCCCGACGCGCTGCTCCCGACGCTCGGGGGCCAGACGGCGCTCAACCTCGCCAAGGCCCTCCACGAGGACGGGACGCTCGAGCGCCTCGGCGTCGAGCTGATCGGGGCGCGGTACGAGGCGATCTGCTGCGCCGAGGACCGCGACCTGTTCCGCGAGGCGATGGAGACCGCCGGCCTGCGCATGCCGATCTCCGCGATCGCGACGACGCTCGACGAGGCGATGGCCGAGATGGAGCGGATCGGCCTGCCGGCGATCATCCGCCCGGCGTTCACGCTCGGCGGCCGTGGCGGCGGGATCGCCCGGACCGAGGAGGAGTACCGGCACATCGTCGCGACCGGTCTCGAGGCCTCGCCGATCTCCCAGATCCTCCTCGACCAGTCGGTCCTCGGCTGGGGCGAGTTCGAGCTGGAGGTCATGCGCGACCACAACGACAACGTCGTCATCGTCTGCTCGATCGAGAACGTCGACCCGATGGGCGTCCACACGGGCGACTCCGTGACCGTCGCCCCGCAGCAGACGCTCACCGACCATCTCTACCAGCAGCTCCGCGACCAGGCGATCACGGTCATCCGCGCGGTCGGCGTCGAGACGGGCGGGTCGAACGTCCAGTTCGCCGTGAACCCGGAGACGGAGGAGATCCTCGTCATCGAGATGAACCCGCGGGTGTCACGGTCCTCGGCGCTCGCCTCGAAGGCGACCGGGTTCCCGATCGCGAAGATCGCCGCGCGACTCGCGGTCGGCTACTCGCTCGAGGAGATCGACAACGACATCACGCAGCTCCCCCCGGCGAGCTTCGAGCCGACGATCGACTACGTCGTCGTGAAGTGGCCGCGGTTCGCGTTCGAGAAGTTCACCGGCGCCAACGCGGTCCTCTCGACACACATGAAGAGCGTCGGCGAGGCGATGGCGTTCGGGCGCACCTTCCAGCAGGCGTTCGCGAAGGCGATGCGCTCACGTGAGCTCGACACCCGCCCGGACCTCGCGAGCCGCACGACCGAGGAGCTCGTCGCCTCGCTCGAGCGGCCGACGTCCGAGCGCTTCGACGCGCTCGTCGAGGCGCTGCGGCGCGGCGCCTCGGTCGACGAGATCCACGCCGTGACGAAGATCGACCCGTGGTTCCTCACCGAGCTGCACGCGCTCGCGACCGCGCCCGAGGAGACGTTCGCGGGCGTGCGGACCTTCAAGTCCGTCGACACCTGCGCGGCGGAGTTCCCGGCCTCGACGCCGTACTTCTACTCGGGCTGGGAGCGGCCCGGCCCCGACGGCCCGCGCCACGAGGTCGACCGCGGCACGAACCGCAGCGTCGTGATCCTCGGCGCGGGGCCGAACCGCATCGGCCAGGGGATCGAGTTCGACTACTGCTGCGTCCACGCGGCGATGACGGTCCGCGACTCGGGACGCGACGCCGTGATGATCAACTGCAACCCCGAGACGGTCTCGACGGACTACGACACCTCGGACCGCCTCTACTTCGAGCCGCTGACGCTCGAGGACGTCCTCGGGGTCCTCGAGGTCGAGAAGCCCGAGGGCGTCATCGTGCAGTTCGGCGGGCAGACGCCACTCAAGCTCGCCGCCGGCCTCGTCGAGGCCGGGATCCCGCTGCTCGGGACGAGCGTCGACGCGATCGACCTCGCGGAGGACCGCGGCCGGTTCGGCGCGCTGCTCGCCCGTCTCGGCCACGAGGCGCCGCCCTACGCGACGGCGCACTCCGTCGACGAGGCGCTCGCCGCGGCCGAGGGGGTCGGCTTCCCGCTCCTCGTTCGACCGAGCTATGTCCTCGGCGGGAGAGCGATGGAGATCGTCTACTCCGCCGACGGGCTGCGTGACTACCTCGACCGTCACGCCCCGCCCACCGGCGAGGCACGCGGCGAGATCTTCCTCGACCGCTTCCTCGAGAACGCGATCGAGGTCGACGTCGACGCTCTCTGCGACGGCGAGGAGGTGTGGATCGGCGGCATCATGCAGCACGTCGAGGAGGCCGGGATCCACTCCGGCGACTCCGCGTGCGTGCTGCCCCCGCACTCGCTCGGCGGCGACATGCTCGACCTCATCCGCGAGCAGACCCGCGCGCTCGCGCTCGGACTCGGCGTCGTCGGGCTCCTCAACGTCCAGTACGCCGTCCTCGGCGGCCGGCTGTTCGTCATCGAGGCGAACCCGCGCGCGTCGCGGACCGTGCCGTTCGTGAGCAAGGCGATCGGGGTGCCGCTGGCGAAGATGGCCTGCCGGATCATGCTCGGCGAGCGGATCGCCGAGCTCGGCCTCCCGTCGGAGGCGATGCGCGGCGACCACGTGAGCGTGAAGGAGGCGGTCCTGCCGTTCGACCGCTTCGACGGCTCGGACGCGCTGCTCGGTCCCGAGATGCGCTCGACCGGCGAGGTCATGGGCATCGCGCGCGACTTCCCGACCGCGTTCGCGAAGGCTCAAGCCGCCGCGGGCGCGGCCCTGCCGCAGGAGGGGACGGTCTTCATCACCGTCTGCGACGCCGACAAGCCGGCGGCGTTCGCGATCGCCCAGACGCTCCACGACCACGGGTTCCGCATCGTGGCCACCGGGGGCACCGCCGCGGCGATCGCGCGCATGGGCATCCCGGTCGTGACGATCAACAAGATCGGCGAGGGCTCGCCGCACGTCGTCGACTGGATCGAACGCGGCGACGTTCAGCTCGTCGTGAACACCCCCACCGGCTCGGGTGCCCGCACGGACGGGTGGGAGATCCGCCGCGCGGCGATCGCCCGGGGGATCCCGTGCCTCACCACGCTGTCGGGCGGGCTTGCGGCCGCACGCGCGATCGCGGCCGCGAGGACGCGAGACCCCGAGCCGCTCTCCCTCCAGGAGATCCACGTCGGGACGCCCGCGTGACGGCCGGCTTCGGCCGCCGCCCGGTCCTCGTGACCGGACGCGAGGTGATGGGTCCGTACGTCCGCCTCGCGGTCCATGACCCCGGCGGCGAGATCTCCGCGCCCGGGCGCTTCCACATGCTCGCCGCGCGCGACGGCTGGGGCGGGGGGGAGGACGAGCGACCGTACCTCCCGCGCGCCCTGTCGCCGCTGCGCTGCGACCCGGCCCCGACCGGCGGAGGCGTCGTCGTGGAGTTCGTGCTCCATGACGTGGGGCCGGGGACGCACCGCCTCTGCGCGCTGCGGCCCGGCGATCCGGCGTGGCTGCTCGGGCCGCTGGGCGGGGGCTTCCGCCCGGCTCCGGCGGGCCACCGCCCGGTCCTCGTCGCGGGCGGGATCGGGGTGCCGCCGATCGCCCACCTCGCCGGCACGCTGCTCGGCCGGACGGGGATGCAGGAGCCGTTCGTCGCCGCGGGGTTCCGCGACCGCGCGCACGCGGTCGCCGCGCTGCTCCTCCCCGGCGAGGCGGCGGTCGCGACCGACGATGGCTCGGCCGGCCACGCCGGCCGCGTCACCGATCTCCTCGAGGACGCCCTCGACGCCGACCTCCCGAGCACCGTCTACGCGTGCGGTCCCGGGCCGATGCTCGAGGCGGTCCGGCGCATCTGCGTCGAGCGGGGCGTCCCAGGCCAGCTCGCGCTCGAGTCGCCGATGGCGTGCGGGTTCGGTGCCTGCTTCGGATGTGTCGTACCGCTCGTGGAGGGCGGGTACGCGCGGGTGTGCGTCGACGGGCCCGTCCTCGACGCCGACCGCCTCGCGGAGGTCCCCGCGTGAGCGCCGTCGACCTCGGCGGGCTCCGTCTCGCGCACCCGGTCCTCAACGGGTCGGGGACGTTCGACGCGATCGCCGCCCACCGCGTCTTCGGTGACGCCCTCCTCGAGGAGTTCCCGTTCAGCGCGTACGTGTCGAAGACGATCACGCTCGAGCCACGGGACGGCAACCCTCCGCCCCGGCTGTGGGAGACCGCGGGCGGCATGATCAACTCGATCGGCCTGCCGAACAAGGGGCTCGCCGGGTACCTCGAGCACGACCTCCCGCTGCTCGCCGCGCTGCCCGTCCCGCTCATCACGAACGTCATGGGGTCCACGGCGGAGGAGCTGACGGCCCTCGTCGAGGCGGTGGACGACCGGGACGAGATCTCCGCGGTCGAGCTCAACGTCTCGTGTCCGAACGTGAAGACGGGACTCGACATCGGCGCCGACCCGGGGTCGCTGGCCGCCGTCCTCGAGGTCGTCCGCCCGCGGACGCGTAAGCCGCTCATCGTCAAGCTCACGCCGAACACCGCCGATGTCGCGGCGGTCGCCGTCGCGGCGGAGGCGGCCGGGGCGGACGCCGTGTCGCTCATCAACACCCTCCGCGCGATGGCCCTGCGCCCCGACGGGTCGGGCGCACCGTGGCTGGGTGGGCGCACCGGCGGGATGAGCGGGCCGTCGATCCGGCACGTCGCGCTCGCGCAGGTCGCGGCGGTCGCGGCGCGCGTACAGATCCCGATCGTCGGGATGGGTGGCATCCAGTCGGCGGCGCACGCCCGGCAGTTCCTCGCTGCAGGTGCGACCTGCGTCGCGGTAGGTACCGAAAGCTTCCGCGATCCCGCGACCGGGGCGAGGATCGCCGCGACGCTCGCGGCTCACGAAGCCTGAGTGCGGGACGCGCAGGACCCGACGGACCATAAAACGGTCGCGAACGGGCCGAAAGCGTGCAAACTGCGGGGTGTTCGGACGTGAGGGCCCCGGCCGGCGGCGGTCGAGTGCGTGAAAGAACCTGCAAATGCGAGAAAAACGGTCGAGTTCCTTCAAGAAGCATCAACCTGAGGTCGAGGTCGAGCTGAATCTGGCCTTTCGCACGTCCCGAGCCGGATCGACCTTGTATGCTCGCCACCCCGTGCCGCCCGCTTCCGACACCGCGACCAAGACCACGGCCCCGGAGCGTTCGCTGAACCAGCGCATGGACGCGCTCCAGCGGGCGAACGAGATCCGGACGCGCCGTGCTCAGCTGAAGAAGGACCTCAAGGGAGGGCGGGTGTCGATCCACACGCTGCTCCTCGATCCTCCCGAGTACGTCGAGACCGCGAAGGTCTTCGACATGCTCCTCGCGGTCCCGAAGTACGGGCGCGTGAAGGCCAACCGCGTCCTCACGCAGTGCCGGATCTCGCCGAGCAAGACGATCGGCGGGCTGTCCGAGCGCCAGCGGGCCGAGCTCGTCCAGCTCCTCACGCGCTGACGCGAGCGCGACCGGCGGCGCCCGCGCCGTCCGCCCGCGGCGGTAGCGTCCCGCGCCCGCCAATGTCCCGCGTCTTCGTCATCACCGGCCCCTCGGGCGTCGGCAAGGGAACGCTGATCCGCCAGCTCCTCGACCGCGTCCCGGGCCTGGAGCTGAGCGTGTCCGCGACGACCCGCGGGCCGCGCCCGGGGGAGGAGGACGGGGTCGCCTACCACTTCCTCGACGACGACTCGTTCGCGGCCCGGATCGCCGAGGGCGACTTCGTCGAGTGGGCCGAGTACTCGGGTCGCCGGTACGGGACCCTGCGGTCCGAGCTCGAGAAGCGGGTCGCGGCGGGCGCGCCGGTCGTCCTGGAGATCGAGGTCCAGGGGGCCCGGCAGGTCCGCGAGACCCTCCCGTCCGCGGTGCGCATCTTCATCGCTCCTCCGTCTCCCGACGTCCTGCGCAACCGGCTCGTCGGGCGCGGGACGGACTCCGAGGAGGAGATCGAGCGCCGGCTCGGCGTCGCGGAGGAGGAGCTCGCCGCGCAGTCGGAATTTCCCCACGTCGTGCGCAACGATCGCCTCGAGGACGCGATCGCGGAGCTCGAGCGGATCGTCCGCACCGAGCTCGCCGCTGTGGAGGACTGAAAACGGCGGGGGAGGGACCAGCGGGCCGGGGCCGGACGGCCGCTACACTCGGTTGATGATCAACCCCCGCATCGACACGCTTCTCGAGAACGTCGACTCGAACTACGCGTCCGTCGTCGTCGCCGCGAAGCGCGCTCGGCAGATCAACTCGTACTACCACAACCTCGGAGAGGGGACGTTCGACGAGTTCCCGCCGCCGATGGTCGAGAGCGGGTCGAAGAACTACCTCACGATCGCGCTGGAGGAAGTCGCCGCCGGCAAGGTCAAGTACCACTACCGCTAGCCCCGGCGGCCACGCGGTCCGGCGCTCGCGCTGATGCCTCGGCTCCTCCTCGGAGTCAGCGGCTCGGTCGCCGCCTACAAGGCCCTCGAGCTCGTCCGGCTCGCGACGAAGGCGGGCCACTCGGTCCGCGTCGTCCAGACCGAGGCCTCTCAGCAGTTCGTCGGTGCCGCCTCGTTCGCGGGGCTCACCGGCGCGCCCGTCCTCGTGCACGAGTTCGAGCGCGACCCGGCGCGCGGCGCCTTTCCCGGCCAGTCCGCGCCCGACCACGATCCGCTCAGCCATCTCGAGATCGTCGCCAACGCGGACGCCTACCTCATCGCCCCGGCGTCGGCGCACACGATCGCGAAGCTCGCCCACGGCCTCGCGGACAACCTCCTCACCGCCGCCGCGCTCGCGGCACGCTGCCCCGTCCTCGTCGCCCCCGCGATGAACGACGCGATGTTCGAACACCCGGCGACCCGCGCGAACCTCGCGACCCTCCGCGCGCGCGGGGTCCACGTCATCGACCCGGGCATCGGCGCTCTCGGGAGCCTCGGCGAGTGGGGCGTCGGGCGGCTCGCCGAGCCGCCGGACCTCCTCGTCGCGGTGGAGGCCCTCGTCGGGGCAGGCCCCGCGGCCCCCGCCGCCGTCGCCGGTCCGTGGGACGGTCTGCGCGTCCTCGTCTCCGCCGGCGGGACCCGGGAGCCCATCGACAGCGTGCGGTTCGTCGGCAACCGGTCGTCGGGTCGGATGGGCTTCGCGCTCGCGTCCGCGTCCGCGGCGCTCGGCGCCGAGGTCACGGTCGTCGCGGCGAACGTCACGCTCGAGCGGGACCCCCGGGTCACCTACGTCGACGTGGAGACCGCCGCCGAGCTGCTCGAGGCCTGCGAGCGCGAGTTCGCGACCGCCGACGTGCTGCTCATGTCCGCGGCGGTCGCCGACTTCCGGCCCGCCAACTCCGCCGACACGAAGATCAAGAAGGACGGGCGCGGGGAACTCACCGTCGAGATGGAAGCGACGACCGACGTTCTCTCGCGGCTCTCCGCGTCGAGGCGCCCGGGCCAGATCCTCGTCGGGTTCGCCGCCGAGCACGGCGACGGCGCCGTCGCCTACGGGCGCGGCAAGCTCGAGCGCAAGGGCCTGGACGCCGTCGTCGTCAACGACATCTCGCGCCGCGACATCGGGTTCGACAGCGCCGCGAACGAGGTGACGATCGTGACCGCGGCCGGGGACGAGCACATCGCACGGGCCGCCAAGGATGAGGTCGCCCGGGCGATCCTCGCGGCGGTGGAGCGCCTGCGTCGCGGGCCGCGCTCCGACCCCCGTCAGCCGGCGACGCGATGACCGAGCAGATCCCGGACGCCGCGCCCACCCGACTCACGACCGCCGAGGTCGCCGCGGCCGGGATGTTCGCCGACGCGGTGCGCCGGTCCGTGCGCACCGTCGCCGAGGTCCGCGACTCGGTCCTCGACGACCTCCTCGTCTGCCTGCTCGCCGAGGGTCACGTGCTCATCGAGGACCTCCCTGGCATGGGGAAGACGACGATCGCCCGGGGGCTCGCCCGCGCCATCGGGCTCGAGTTCGCGCGCGTCCAGTGCACGGCCGATCTCCTCCCGGCCGATGTCGTCGGCACGAACGTGTTCCTCCAGAGCGAGGACCGCTTCGAGTTCCGCCCCGGGCCGATCTTCGCGAACGTCGTGCTCGTCGACGAGATCAACCGCGCGAGCCCGAAGACGCAGTCCGGGCTGCTCGAGTGCATGCAGGAGCGCCGGGTGACCGTCGATGCCCAGAGCCACGAGCTCGCGCGTCCCTTCCTCGTGCTCGCGACCCAGAACCCGGTCGAGTTCGAGGGGACCTACCCACTGCCCGAGGCACAGGTCGACCGCTTCATGATGCGCGTGTCGCTCGGGTATCCGGACGCGGTGTCGGAGGCCGCGATGCTCCGGGCCCACGAGTCCGGCGACCGGCTCGACCGTGCGTCGGGCTCCGCCGCGGCGTCCGCGGGGGACGTCCTCGCCGCCCAGGACATCTCGCGTCGCGTCCACGCCTCCGACGCGCTGCGCACCTACGTCGTCACCCTCCTGCAGCACACGCGTGACGATCCGCGCACCGAGCTCGGCGCGAGCCCACGGGCGGGGCTGCTCCTCCTGCGTGCGGCCAAGGCCCACGCGCTCCTGCGCGGGCGCGACCACGTGCTTCCCGACGACGTCCAGGCGCTCGCGCACGTCGTGCTCGCCCATCGCGTCGTGCTCCAGCCGGAGGCCTTCGACGCGAGCGGAGCGGACGTCGTCGCCGACGCCGTCGCACGGACCCCGGCGCTCTGAGCCCGGCGGGCGACCGGTGACCGCCTCGCGATCCACGAGCGGCGTCCGCCCCTCCGGGTCGGTGCGCCCGGCCGTCGCCGCCGGCGGCTTCGGCGCGGGCCTCACCCTCGTCGCGGCGCTGTTCGACGCCGAGCCGCTCTACGTCCCCGGGTTGACGTTCCTGCTCCTCACCGCGGCGTGCGCCGTCTGGATCGTGCGCGGCGCCCGCGGAATGCGCGTCGACCGCAGCCTCTCCGCCACCCGCGTCACGGAGGGCGAGCCCCTCGAGATCCTCGTGCGCGTCGAGGCCGGGCAGACCGGACTCCCGACCGGGGAGGTCGTCGACCCCCTGCTCCCCGAGCCGGCGCCGCTCGCCATGGGCCGCCGCTCCACCCGCGTGCGCATCACGGCGCGCTTCGGCCGGCGCGGCCGCCGCACGCTCGCGGCCCCCGTCGTCCGGGTGCGCGACCCGTTCGGCCTCGTCACCCGCACGATCCCCGCCGTGCCCGAGGTCGACGTGCTCGTCCTCCCGGCCATCCATCCCGTCCTCGTCGCCCGCGCCGGGGGCGACGACGGCGGGCTCGGGCTCGGCCGTCGTTCCCGCCCGCACTCGGCGGAGGTCGAGCTCGAGGGCATCGGACCCCTGCGCGAGGGCACTCCCGCCTCGAGGATCCACTGGCCGTCGATCGCCCGTCGCGCCGAGCCGCAGGAGCGCCGCCTGCAGGCGGAGGGCGAGCG
>JBFIDS010000019.1:0-16736 GCA_041603715.1 Paraconexibacter sp.
CCGGGGTCGAGGCCGGGCAGGGTCGCCTTACGCCCGGTGTACGTGACGATCCACCGGGCGAGGGCGGGTTCGAAGGCGACCGCGGACCCGTCGTCCTCGGTGCCCGTGGAGATCGGCGCCGCCGGTGCGAGCGGGTCGAGCGCGGTCGTCGCCGGCGCGATCCGCCGGGCCATGAGGACGCGGCCGTCCACCGTGCCCTCCGACCACGTGACGAGGACCTCGTCGGGGCCGCCCGTGCCGCCGTGGGCGACGGCCGATGAGCCTGCGTTCCCCGTCGTCGTGAGCGGCGTCTGCGAGCCCGTCGGCACGCCGTCGACGTCGATCGACCGCACGTAGATCTCCTCGTCGCCCGCCCCCTCCTCGTGGCGCCAGGAGGCGACGAACGCCGTGGCGCCCGTCCGCCCGGTCGAGGTGACATCGACGCCGTTCGCGGCGCGGTTGAACGCCGTCGTCGTCGCGACGAACGTGTGGGTCCCGAGCGGCGTGGAGGTCGACGGGACGAAGGCGCGGCTCGCGGCCCGGGGATCGTCGATGATGCCGCCGACGGGCGGGACGTCCACGGTGTGCTCGTAGACGACGACGCACCGGTCGACCGTGGCGGCGCAGGCGATCGCGGGATTCGTGGCGCGGTCGAAGTCCGCGAGTCCCTCCGTGACATCGAAGGGCATGGACAGGTCGCCGTTCGGGGCGACCGGGCGCACGAGGACGTGGCGCACCGTGCTGCCGGTGATGCGAACGGCGTACGTGACGTAGAAGCGGTCGGTCGCGGGGTGATACGAGACGTCGGGAGGGCCAGCGTCCTCGGTCCCCGCGCCGGACTGCGAGATCTGGAACGGCACGCCGAGCGGCGCGCCGCCTCCGTCGAGGAGCCGCGCGAAGATCTCCCGGTCCTCATCGGCGTCCTCCTGTACCCAGACGACGAGGAACCGGTCCGCACCGGGGGCGTGAGCCGCAGCCGGTCGCTCGGCGCGGAAGCCGAGGTCGCCGTCGGGGCCCGCCTGCGAGACCCGGGCGTTCGGCGCCGTCGGGGTGAGGGCGTCCTGTGCGGCGGCCGGCGCGGGCACGGTGACGACGAGGGCGAGAAGTGCGAATGACAGGCGGGCGACGAGGCGGGTCATATGAGCGAGGACGCCGCCCCTCGCCGATCCTTCCCCACCGTGGACAGGTCCGTCGGTGGCGTCGACGCCTATCCTCCCGGCGCATGGACCCCGCGGACCTCGACGAGATCGTCCGCCGCGCGCTCGACGAGGACGTCGGGACCGGCGACGTCACGGCCGCGGCGACGGTGCCGCCGGGGACCCGCGCGGTGGCCCGGATCACGCAGAAGGCGCCCGGCGTCCTCTCGGGCTTCGCGCCCGCCGAGCGGGTCTTCCGCTTCTGTGACCCCGACGTCGAGCTGCGCTGGGAGACCGCCGAGGGCGAGCTCCGCGACGGCGGCCCCGTCCTCACCGCGACCGGGGACGCGGCCGCGCGGCTCGCGGCCGAGCGCACTGCGCTCAACTTCCTGCAGCGGCTGAGCGGCGTGGCGACCCTCACCCGCCGCTATGCGGACGCGGTCGCAGGGACCGGCACGCGGATCCTCGACACCCGAAAGACGACCCCGGGCCTGCGCCTGCTCGAGAAGGCCGCGGTCGCCCATGGGGGCGGGACGAACCACCGCGTCGGGCTCTACGACGAGGTCCTCATCAAGGAGAACCACGCGGCGATGGCCGGTGGCGTGGGGGCGGCCGTCCGCGCCGCCCGCGATCGGTTCCCCGACCTGCCGCTCGTGTGCGAGGTCCGCGACGTCGCCGAGCTCGACGAGGCGCTCGCGGCCGGCGCGCCGCGGCTCCTGCTCGACAACTTCGACGCCGGGGCGCTCCGAGAGGCGGTCGCCCGGGTCGCCGGCCGGGCCCTCACCGAGAGCAGCGGGGGCGTGACGCTGGGTGACGTCAAGGCCCGTGCGAGCACCGGCGTAGACTTCATCTCGGTCGGTGCCCTGACGCACTCGGCCCCGGCCCTCGACCTGTCCCTCCTCCTGGAGCCCCTGCGATGAACCTCCCCATGGCCACCCAGCCCCGCGGTGGAGTTCCCGCCCTCACCGCTGACGAGACCGACGCCCTCCTCAAAGAGGTGCGTGCCCTCGCCCGCGAGCGCGGCGCCGTGATCCTCGCCCACAACTACCAGCTCCCCGAGGTCCAGCAGGCCGCGGACTACGTCGGCGACTCGCTCGGCCTCAGCCGCAAGGCCGCCGAGGCCGACGGCGACGTCATCGCCTTCTGCGGCGTGCACTTCATGGCCGAGACGGCGTCCGTCCTGTGCCCCGACAAGACGGTCCTCATCCCCGACCTCGACGCGGGCTGCTCGCTCGCCGATTCGATCACGCCCGAACAGCTCCGCGACTGGCAGGCGAAGCACCCCGGTGCCGTCACCGTGATGTACGTCAACACGACCGCCGACATCAAGGCGCTCACCGACTACTGCGTGACCTCGTCGAACGCGGTCTCCGTCGTCGAGCACATCTACCGCGAGCACGGCCCGGACACCGAGATCCTCTTCGGGCCCGACATGTTCCTCGGCGCGTACGTCGAGAAGATGACCGGCAAGCCCATGCACGTCTGGGACGGCGAGTGTCACGTGCACGCCGGCATCCGCCCGTCGGACATCACCGCCATCCGAGAGGCGAACCCCGGGGCGGACTTCCTCATCCACCCCGAGTGCGGCTGCTCGACGAGCGTCATGGAGTACGTCGCCGCCGGGGACGTCGACGCCGAGGGCGTCCACATGCTCTCCACGGGGCAGATGCTCGACTACGCCAAGGAGCGCGCGGGGGAGACCGGCACGGTCGTCATGGCGACCGAGACCGGGATGCTCCACGGGCTGCGCATGGCGGCGCCCGAGCTGGACTGGGTGCCGGCCAATGCCGAGGCGAGCTGCCGCTACATGAAGATGATCACGCTGCCCAAGCTCCGCGACTGCCTGCGGGACATGACGGGCGTCGTGAAGGTCCCCGAGGACGTCGCCGCGAAGGCGCGCATCCCGATCGAGCGCATGGTCGCGATCGGCTAGCGCGGGACGCCGTCGGTGTCGCGGTCCCCCGGATCGTTGCCCGTTCGGGCCTCCCACAGGCCGGGCAGTCCGTCACGGTCGCGGTCCTCGGGCCCGTCGGGCCGGCCGTCTCCCCGTGAGCGGTCTCGGCAGTTCAGGCGTCGGGCTGAAGCAGATCGATGCCGGACTCGACGGTCGTCCGAACGCGGGCCAGGCGCTCGCGCTTGCGCTCGAGCTCGACCGGCGTGTAGCAGTGGACGTCAGCTCGCCCTTCCATCGCTTCGGCGTCCCAGAGGTTCGCCGCCGTGTGGACGCGCTCGAGCCACGGCACGCCGTCGAAGCGGTACGAGACGAGAACGAGGACGAACTCCTCGCCCCGTTCGCGGTACTCGCCGGCGCCCCCGAGATCGTCCACCCGCGCGCCGCCGAGGTAGGCGCTCTCGAGCGGCCAGCGGTCGCCCACGCGGCGGACGTAGCGGCGCAGCTCGTCGCGGTCGATGCCCAGCATCGGCAGATTGTCGCCCACCGCGGCGCTCGGCGTGAGGGTTTCTTGCCGCTGGGCGGCAATGACGCCTCACGCCTCCGTTCAGGGCACCACGACGAGCTTGCCGGTCGCCCGGCCGGCTTCCATCTCGGCGTGGGCCTCGGCGATCTCGTCGAGCCGGTAGGTGCGGTGGATCGGCACGTGTGCCCGACCCTCCCCGACCGCGTCGAGGAACTCCTGGAGCACGGCCGGGGGGAGGTCGGCCGCGTCGCCGCCGTAGGCGGTGAGACGCACACCCCGGGGGAGGTACTCGATCGGGTAGAAGTCGCGGACGGTCCACTCGTTCGACAACATGCCGGTGAAGCACACCACGCCGTGGACGCGCGTGGCTCGGAGCGTGTCGGGCAACGTCGGTGTCCCGACGAGCTCCAGTGCGGTATCGACGCCCCCGGGGACGAGCTGGCGAACCTGGGAGGCGACGTCGCCGTCGTCGACGAGGGGGTGATGCACGCCGATCTCGCGCAGCGCGTCGAGCCGGTCGGGGCCGCGGGTGGTCGACAGCACGGTCATGCCGATGCGACGGGCGAGCACGGCGGTCGCCATTCCGACCGATGAAGTGCCGCCTCGGATCAGGATCGACTGGCCCGGTTGCGCGTCGAGCCCGACCGTGAGCGAGCCGTGCGAGGTCTGCAGCATCTCGGGCACGGCCCCGAGGGTTGCCCAGTCGAGATCGCTGGTGAACGGAACGGTCTGTCGAACCGGGACGCAGGTGAAGTCGGCATACCCGCCGTCGAAGGTCCGTCCCATGCCACCCATCAACGTGGCGACCTGCGTGCCCGGTGCGAGTTCGCCGCCCGGGCAGTCGATGACGACGCCGGTCGCCTCGATCCCGAGCACCCGGGGAAACTCCACGCCCTCGGCCAGACCGAGCCGGGTGTGGAGCTCGGAGCGGTTCAGCCCGAACGCCTTCACCTCGATCAACACCTGGCCGGGTCCAGGAACGGGAACGGGGATCTCGCGGACCTGCAGGGCCTCGGGTGGGCCGGGCGCATCGAGCACGACCGCTCGCATGGAGGTCGGAGTGGCGGTCATCGCTCACCCTCTCAGGTCGCGAAATCGTCCACGTCGTGCGGGCCGACGCACGCGATCGCGAGCGTCTCGGGGTCGACGCGACGGGCGATCTCGGCGACGCTGTCGAACGTCACGTCGTCGAGGATCGAGATCGACTCGTCGGGGTCGATGCTCTCGCCGCGCACGATCGCCTGGGTCGCGGCGTATCGGGCGACCGCGTTCGTGTTCTCGAAGGCGAGTACCCGCCGGCCGGCCGCGTAGGCGCGCGCCCGGGCGACCTCCTCCTCCGTCGGGCCGTCGCGGTGGAGCTCGGCGACGATCTCGCGCATCCGGGTGAACGCCTCGATGCACTTCGACGAGTCGAGGCCCGACGACAGCTGCAGAACGGGGACGTCCGCGAACGCGTGGTCGATCGAGTAGACCGAGTAGCAGAGGCCGCGCTGCTCGCGGATCTCGTCGAACAGCCGGGAGCCCATCGACCCGCCGAGCAGGGTCGAGTAGATCGAGAGCGCCGCGCGCTGCGCCCGGTCGGTCACGTCGACGTCGGGGCGGTAGCTCATCCGCAGGTGCGACTGGTTGGAGTCCCGGCGCTCGACGAGCGTCTCGGGAGCGAAGCCGGGTGCGGGGTCGAAGCTCTCGGGCTCGGGGAGGTCCGGGAAGCGCTCGAAGAGGGAGGCGGTCTCCCCGTTGGCGGAGACGTGCTCGACGTTGCCGACGATGAAGGCGCCGCCGCGCGCGCCCGCCCACCGGCGCTCGCGGAAGGCGACGATCGCGTCGCGGGTGAACGTGCGCAGGTGCTCCTCCGGTCCCAGGACGGGACGCCCGAGCGGGTGGTCGCCGAACGCGGCACGGTCGATGAGGTGCTCGGCGACCGCGGACGGCTGGTCGTTGTAGCGCGCGATCTCCTGGATGACGACCCCGCGCTCCTTGTCGAGCTCGTCGGGGTCGATGAGCGGGCGGCCGACGAAGTCCGTGAGGAGGTCGATCGCCTCGGGGGCCGCCTCGGCCCGGACGGTGATGTGGAACGCGACGAGGTCGTGCGACGTGTAGGCGTTGAGCGAGCCGCCCATCCGCTCGGCCGTCTCGTTGACCTTCCGGTAGTCGTCGTACTTCTCGCCACCCTTGAAGACGAGGTGCTCGAGGAAGTGCGCCATGCCGTTCTCCTCGGTCCGCTCCGTACGCGCGCCCGCGTCGAAGGCGACGAGGATCGTCGTCGCCCTGGTCCCGGGGAGGTGGATGCGGTGGAGCGGGAGGCCGTTGGCGAGCGTCTCGGAGGTGATCTGCGGCATACCCTCAAGTCTACGGAGCGCCTCGGGGCGCCCGCGGCCGCGACGGCTCGTCGTCAGCCGAGAGAGGCGTGCTCGCCCGTCGTGCGCTGCAAACGCCGTTGCGGTGGGAGGAAGCGGCCGTCCTGTGTGCAACCCTCGAAGGGCGATGGCTCTCGTCGAACGTCACCATGCCCAGCTGCAGCAGAACGCCGCGCCCGCCGACCGTGCTCCTTCGGTCATCGAGTTCCGCGGCGTCTCCAAGCGCTACGACTCCGGCGACGTCGGCCTCGAGGAGGTCTCGTTCCAGGTCCGCCGGGGGGAGTTCGTCTTCCTCGTCGGTCTCACCGGCTCGGGCAAGTCGACGATCATGCGCCTGCTCATCAAGGAGCACGAGCCGACCGAGGGACGCATCAAGGTCGCCGGGCGTGACCTCTCCGAGGTCGGCCGGGCGCAGATCCCGTACTACCGCCGCAACCTCGGGATCGTCTTCCAGGACTACAAGCTCCTGCCGAACCGGACCGTGCACGACAACGTCGCGTACGCGCTGCAGGTGACCGGCGGCTCGCGCAAGGAGATCCGCGAGAAGGTGCCGGACATCCTGCGCCTCACGGGCCTCAGCCTCAAGCTCCACTCGTTCCCCGACCATCTGTCGGGCGGCGAGCAGCAGCGCGTCAGCGTCGCGCGTGCGTTCGTGAACCACCCGCCGCTGCTCCTCGCCGACGAGCCGACCGGCAACCTCGACCCCGAGACCTCGATCGGGATCATGCAGCTCCTCTACCGGATCAACCGGACCGGCACGACCGTCGTCGTCGCGACGCACGACCACGACATGGTCGACCGCATGCGCCGCCGGGTGATCGAGCTGGAGAACGGGCGCATCATCCGCGACGAGCGCGTCGGGGCCTACGCGAAGCGCGAGGAGACGACCGCCGAGTTCGGCGCGCTCATGCGCGGCGAGCCGGCGCCCGCCCCCAAGCGGCTCGACGCCGACGACGACTTCGACTCCGCGTTCCGCGACTGACCCCGGGTTGACCTCATGAAGATCGGATTCTTCGTACGCGAGGCGCTGCGCTCCGTCACGCGCAACGCCGTCCCCAGCGCCGCGGCCATCGCCTCGGTCCTCGTCACCGTCCTCGTCCTCGGAGTGTTCATCCCGATCGTGCAGGCGACGACGGGGGCCGCCAACGAGGTCCGCGAGCGCGTGCTCGTCGACGTCTACCTCAAGAAGGACGTGAAGGACGCCGACGTGGAGCGCGTCCGCAACGTCCTCATGCAGGACACCGAGTACGTCGGGAAGGTCGAGTTCGTCTCCAAGGACCAGGCGCTCGCGCGGGAGCGCGCGAAGAACCCGGAGGCCTACGAGCTGCTCGGGTCCAACCCGCTGCCCGACGCCTTCCGCGTCACCCCGGATGACCCGGGCAACGCCCCGAAGCTCCGCGACGCCCTCCTCCCGGTGACGGCGGGGGGCTCGAGGGCCGCGATCGACCCGGCGATCGACGAGGTGCGCAACCGCAAGGACGACACGCAGAAGCTCCTCACGATCACGAGCGCGGTGAAGTGGGCGATGGGCGTCCTCACGATCCTCCTCGTCCTCGCCAGCGTGCTCCTCATCTCCAACACGATCCGGCTGTCGCTGTTCAGCCGCCGCCGCGAGGTCGAGGTGATGAAGCTCGTCGGCGCGACGGACTGGTTCATCCGATGGCCGTTCGTGATCGAGGGCATTGTCCTCGGCGCGCTGGGCGGCGGGCTCGCGGTGCTCCTCCTCATGGTGGGCAAGATCGCGGTGATCGACCCGCTCGCGTCGGACTTCGCGTTGATCGGCACGCCGGAGACGGTCGGGTTCGGCGTGCTCGCCGCGCTGCTCATCGGCGCGAGCGTCCTCGTGAGCGCGATCGGCTCGGGGCTGTCGTTGCGCCGCTTCCTGCGCGTGTGATCCCGCCCCGACCGGCCGGCCCGTGGCGGTCGGCGGTGCGTGCGGCGGCGGGCGCGCCAGCGGCGTTCCGTACCCTGTGAGGGTGGTCTCGCCCCTCCTGCGCCGCCTCGCGGCGCCCATTCTCATCGTGTTCGCGACCCTCGCGGTCGGCATCTTCCTCGGGGGCCACCCGGAGTGGCTTCCGGGATTCGCCCGCGACGCGCTCGTCGACGACGCCGACACGCGCGTCGTCCGTGAGGCGCTCGACGAGATCGGCGACCGCTACTACCGCACGATCGAGCCCGAAGAGCTCGCGGATGCAGCGATCGCGGGAGCCGTGCAGTCGCTCGACGACCGGTTCAGCGCCTACTTCTCACCCGACGAGTACCAGCGCTTCCAGCAGGCCCAGAACAGCGAGTTCAGCGGCGTCGGGCTGATCGTCTCCGAGCACCCCGTCGGCCTGCGGGTCGTCGAGGTCTACGAGGGGACGCCGGCCGAGAAGGCCGGGCTCGCGGTCGGGGACGTGATCGTCGCGGCCGCCGGAAGGCCGCTCAAGGGCATCGACCAGCGTCAGGCGACCGACCGGATCAAGGGGCCGCCGGGGACGAAGGTGACGCTCACGGTGAGTCGGGACGGCAAACGACGCGACTACACGCTCGAGCGGGCGCGGGTGACCGTCCCGGTGGTGGAGACGCGCACGACGACGGTCGACGGTCGCAAGCTCGGGGTGATCTCGCTCGCGCAGTTCAGCTCCGGTGCGCACGCCGAGGTGTACGCGGGGCTGCGCAAGCTCATCGACGAGGGGGCGAAGGGCGTCGTGTTCGACCTGCGCGCCAACGGCGGCGGCCTCGTGAGCGAGGCGCGGCTCATCGCGAGCGCGTTCCTGCGCGACGGGGAGATCGTCACGACACGAGGCCGGTCCGTCCCCACGCGGACGCTCACGGCGACCGGCAGCCCGATCGCCCCCGACCTGCCGCTCGTCGTCCTCGTCGACCGCGACACCGCCTCGGCGTCGGAGATCGTCGCGGGCGCGCTGCAGGATCGCGGCCGGGCCCGGGTGGTCGGCACCCGCACGTTCGGCAAGGGCGTCTTCCAGGAGGTCATCGAGCTCGACAACGGCGGGGCCCTCGACATCACCGCCGGTCAGTACTTCACGCCGAAGGGGCGCAACCTCGGCGGCCGGGGGGTCGCGCAGGGCCAGGGGCTGGCGCCCGACGTGCGCGCGAGCGACGATCCCGACACCGAGGACGTGGACGAGGCGCTCGACATCGCGCTGGAGAAGGTCGGCGAGCGCGGCCGGTGAGCCCGCGCGGTCACGGCCGCCAGCCGCGGGGAGCCGGCGCGGGATCCGGGCGCGGGGGCGGGCGCCGCTCGTCGGGCGCCGACCGCCGTCCGGGGGCGGGACCGGGGCGCGACACGCGCGCGGGCGGCGGCGACGTCACGACGCCGCGGACCCACGTCGTCGGCCTCGTCGAGCGTGCGGGACGGTTCCTCACCGTCACGCCGTTCTTCGAGCGCGGCCCGCGGATCACGGTCGCGAAGGAACGTGATGCCCGGCCGGGCGGCCTCGTGCTCGTGCGCACGGCGACCGCGACGAAGAAGGGGCATCCGCGGATCGAGCGCCACCTCGGCTCGCCCGATGTCGCCCGCGACGTGCTCGAGGCGCTCATGCTGCACCGCGGTCTGCGTCGCCGGTTCCCGCCGGGGGTCGAGTCCGCCGCGCGGGAGGCCCGGGACTCCGTCCTGCAGGGAGGGGAGGACCCGGGCGCCCAGGGGCGCGTCGACCTCCGGGATCTCGCGACGTTCACGATCGATCCGGTCACCGCGAAGGACTTCGACGACGCGATCAGCGCGGAGGACCTCGACGACGGCCGCGTGCGGGTGTGGGTCCACATCGCCGACGTGACCGCCTACGTCCGTCCGGGAACGGCGCTGAACCGCGTCGCGTTCGAGCGCGGGACGAGCGTCTACGTCCCCGGCACGGTCGAGCCGATGCTGCCGCCGGCCCTCTCGAACGAGGCGTGCTCGCTCGTGCCCGGCGCGGACCGCCTCGCGGTGACGGTGGAGATGGACTTCGACGGCGCCGACGTCGTGCGCGCGGCGTTCCACCGCTCGCTCATCCGCTCCGACGAGCGCCTCGACTACGACCGGGTGGACCGGATCCTCGCGGGGGCCGAGGCCGCCCGCGCTCCGTGGGCGGACCCCCTCGACGCTGCGCGCCGCGTCGCCGCCGCTCTCGACGCGCGGCGCGCCGAGCACGGCCGCGCGCTCACCGTCGAGAGCTCCGAGCCGGAGTTCACCTTCGACTCCGACGGGCACGTCACCGCTGTCCATCCGAGCGTCGCGACGGAGTCCCACCGGCTGATCGAGCACCTCATGATCGCCGCCAACGAGCAGGTCGCGACGTTTCTCGCCGACCGCCGGGCGCCGACGCTCTACCGGATCCACCAGCGCCCCGAGCCCCCCGCGGTGCGCCGGCTCCTCGAGCAGCTCGACTCGCTCGGCGTCGCGACCCCTCCGCTCCCCGAGCGGCTCGGGCCGCAGGACGCTGCCGACATCGTCGCCGAGGCCTCACGGCTCGTCGACGCGCACGTGCGGCGCGTCGGCCACGGACGGGCGGCGCTCACCTCGCTCATCCTCCGTTCGCTCCAGCAGGCGCGGTACGCGCCGGAGAACCTCGGTCACGCCGGGCTCGGGTCCGAGCATTACTGCCACTTCACGTCGCCGATCCGACGGGCGCCCGACATCGTCTGCCACCGGGCCCTGCTCGGTGCGCTCGGGGCGGGGGAGGAGCCGCCGGGGGCGCACGGCCTCGAGGAGCTCGGCACGTGGACGTCGGCCCGCGAGCGCGACGCGATGCAGATCGAACGCGACGCCGACGACGTCGCGCGGGCGTTCCTCCTCGAGCGCGAGGTGTTCGGGCGCGGCGGCCGGGAGCGCGAGTACGACGGGGAGATCGTCGGGCTCATCGAGGCGGGGGCGTTCATCACCTTCGGGGACGGCTACGAGGGGATGCTCCCGGTGCGCCGGCTGCGCGGCGACTGGTACGAGCTCAACGAGCAGCGCACGATCCTCGTGGGCGGCAGCGAGGGATCGGCGTTGCGGCTCGGCGACCCCGTGCGCGTGCGCGTGCGCGGGATCGACACGGCACGCGGCCGCGTCGATCTCGAGCCGGCCGCGGACGCCTGAGCCGCGGCGGGTCTCGCCGGATCAGGCGGCCACCCGAACGGGCACGCCCGCCGCGGGGATGAGCGTCACCGCGTGGAGGACCACGTGCTCGGGCTCCGCGCGGACGAGCTCGAGGGAGGGCGCCGAGAGGAGGAGCTCGCGGAGCACGATGCGCATCTCGAAATGGGCGAACGCCGCACCCAGGCAGCGACGCACCCCGCCGCCGAAGGGCACCCAGGCGTAGGCGCCGGGCTTCGCGCCGTCGAGGAACCGCTCCGGGCGGAACGCGTCGGGCTGCGGGTAGACGTCCGCGCGGCGATGGATGAGCGTCGTGAGGATGCTCACCGAGGTCCCGGCGGGCAGCTCATGGCCTCCCAGCGTCACGGGCGCGCGCGCCCGGCGGACGGCGTCGAAGACCGGGGGGCGGATGCGCAGCGTCTCCGTGATGACCGCGTCGAGGTACTCCGTACGGCCGTCGCGCAGCTCGGTGACGAGGCGCTCCCGCACCGCGGGGTGGCGACCGAGCATCTCGATCGCCCACGCGAGCCCGGTGGCGGTCGTCTCGTGGCCGGCGACGAGCATCGTGAGCAGCTCGTCGCGCAGGTCCCCGTCCGGGAGCGGACGCCCCTCCTCGTCCCGGGCCCGCAGGAGCAGCGAGAGGACGTCGTCGCGGTCCTCGGCGTCGGGCTCGGCCCGTCGGGCGGCGATCTCGCCCTCGATGAACGCGTCGACGGCACGACGTCGGCGCACGAACCGGCCCCACGGGCTGCGCGGTCCGAGGTCGCGCTGGAGGGCCGGGAAGAACAGCGCCGGGTTCGCGCCCTCGTCGACGAACCCGCCGAGCAGCTCGCGGGCGCGCGCGACGCGATCGGGATCCCGCACGCCGAAGATCACGCGCACGATCACCTCGAGCGTGATGGCCTGCGTCACGCGGCGCATGCGCAGCTCGTCGCCCCGCCTCCACCGGGCTGCCTCGTCGCGGGTGATCGCGGCGATGTCCTCCTCGAACGCGCGCAGCGCCTCGCCGTGGAGCGCGGGGAGGAGGAGACGGCGGCGGGCGAGGTGCTCCTCGTCGTCGAGGAGGAGCGTCGAGCGCGACCCGACGAGCATCTCGATGCTCGCGTTCGCCTCCCCGGCCGGGAGGCGCTCGGGATCGGTGAGCGCGACCTTCGCGACCTCGGGGTCGCAGACCATGACCGTGTCGCCCAACACGCCGAGCCGGAGGGTGAAGAGGTCGCCGTACCGCTCCCGCCAGCGCGAGAACCAGCGGACCGGGTCGCGTTGCAGGAGCGCGAGCTGGAGCATGCCCGGGATCCGGGGGCCGGGAGGGAGCATGCGCCGACGATATCCGGAGCCCGGGTTCCGTACTGTTGACCGGATGGCGAAGGGCAAGCGAAAGATGGCGTCGGGCGACGTCGCGACGAACCGGCAGGCCGGGTTCCGGTTCGAGCTGCTCGACCGCCTCGAGTGCGGGGTCGTCCTCAAGGGGACCGAGGTCAAGGCGCTGCGCACGGGCGGCGGTCAGCTCAAGGACGGTTTCGTGCGCATCGACGACGGCGAGCTGTGGCTCCACAACGTCCACATCCCGCCCTACGCGCCGGCCGCCCGCGAGAACCACGATCCCGAGCGCCCGCGTCGCCTGCTCGCGCACCGGCGCGAGATCGACCGGCTCGTCGGCCAGCTCAACGAGAAGGGCCTCACGCTCGTCCCGACGCGCCTCTACTTCAAGGGCTCGCGCGCGAAGGTCGAGATCGCGCTCGCCCGCGGCAAGGATCGCTTCGACAAGCGCGAGACGATCAAGAAGCGCGACATGCAGCGCGACACCGACCGCGCGCTGCGCGACGCCGGGTTCCGCTGATGCCGCTCGACGTCACGTACAAGCTCCAGGTCCCGCACAAGCCGGGGCAGCTCTCGAGGGTCACCGGAGTCATCGCCGAGCACCGCGGCCTGATCGGCGACATCGTCACGATCCACCTCGGGCGGGAGCTCACCGACCGCGAGATCACCGTCGAGGTCCGCGACCCCGAGCACGGCTACCGCATCGCCCAGGACCTCACGGAGATCGAGGGCGTCAACCTCGTCTGGCACCACGACCGCGCCTTCCTGCGCCACGAGGGCGGCAAGCTCGTCACGTCGGCCGTCACCCCGGTCCGCACTCCGCAGGAGATGCGCGACGTCTATACGCCCGGCGTCGCCCGGGTGTGCTCGGCGATCGCGGAGAACCCGACGCTCGCCGCGCGGTACACGTCGATCGGGCGGACGGTCGCGATCTGCACGGACGGCTCACGCGTCCTCGGGCTCGGCGACATCGGGCCGGTCGCGTCCGCCCCCGTCATGGAGGGCAAGGCGGTCTTCTACAGCCAGTTCGCCGGGATCTCCGCGGTCCCGATCCTGCTCGACACGGACGGCGTCGACGAGTTCGTCGAGACCGTCGTGCGGATCGCCCCGTCGTTCGGCGCGATCCACCTCGAGGACATCAGCGCGCCCGAGTGCTTCGAGATCGAAAGCCGGCTCATCGAGGCGCTCGACGTCCCCGTCATGCACGACGACGTCCACGGCACGGCGGTCGTCACCGTCGCCGCGGTCCTCACCGTGTGCCGGTCGCTCGGTCGTGATCTGCAGGACGTCACGATCGGACAGCTCGGGCTCGGCGCCGCGGGCTTCGGGATCGCCGCGCTCATGCGCGACGCGGGCGCCGCCCGTGTCGTCGCGTTCGACCCCAACGCCGCGAGCCACGAGCGTGCGACCGTGCACGGGATCGCCGTGGCGACGATGGACGAGGTGTTCTCGAGCGCCGACATCGTCGTCGCGACGACGGGCCGGCCCGGGCTCATCACGCCGTCGATGATCCGGTCGGGGCAGGCGATCCTCGCGCTCACGAACCCGATCGCCGAGATCGACCCCGACGCCGCTCTCGCCGCGGGCGCCGCCTTCGCCGCCGACGGCCGCTCGGTGAACAACGTCATCGGCTACCCGGGCATCTTCCGCGGCGCCCTGCTCGCGGGCGCGGACCGCATCACGACCGCGATGAAGCTCGCGGCCGCCCGCCGCATCAGCGAGCTCACCGAGGGGGACGACCTCGTCCCCGACGCGCTCGAGGCGCACGTTCACGCGGAGGTCGCCGAAGCCGTCCGCGCGGCCGCGCTCGCTGAGGGACACGCCCGGCCCGAGCGGGCGCCGAGCGGGCTGTAGCCGCTGCGGGGGAGCGGTGAGTGTCGATCTGCCCCCGAAATCCGGTGGCAGATCGACATTCACGGCGCGGCGGGCGCCGTCAGCCCGCGAGCGCGCCCGCGTAGACCTGCCAGGCGAGCGCGCTCTTCGCGACGAGGCTGAGCGCGTTGTAGCGGCGCTCGGCCGTCAGCGGATCACGGTCGGAGCGCCGGGTGCGGAACTGGAGGAGCTGCACCACCGCGAAGGACATGAAGAGCACGAGCAGCGAGACGAAGATCCCGATGACGAATCCCGGGACATCGCTCGTCTCGGACTGGGCGACCCCGAGCTGGAGGCTGATCGCGATCCACGGGACGGCGCCGACGACGCTGCCGTAGACGAAGGGCCGCCAGTCGGCCGTCTCGCGGTCCTCGTTGCGACGCTCCATGAGGTCGCCGAAGAGGATCATCGCGGCGTTGGCGCCGAAGATCGCGACGAGCGCGGTCACCTCGCTGGTGCCGGCGAGCATCGCGATGAGGACGACCATGAGCGACGCGCTCACGGAGTACTCGGCCCAGCGGTACGGGTTGCGCCCGCTCGCGAGCGCCGCCTCGTAACGCCCACGGCCCGGCCCGGCGCACCAGGCGTGGTCGACCGCGGCGAGGAGGAGGAAGGCGGCGATCGCAGGCGCGACGGGCAGGTCGAAGAGGTTCACCCGCCCGAACGGGGAGTCGCCGCCGGGCGGCCCCTCCAGGAACGACGCGTCGACGGGGAGCTTCGCGTCCCCGCCGAGAAGGAGGATCGCGACGGCCTGGGCGATGTGGAGGAGTGCGAGCGCGGCGTGCGTGCGGCGCAGGCGGGCAAGACGGTCGGCGGTCACGTCGGAGGTCTGCCCGAGTGCGGGGCCGGTCACACGTCGTCGAAGTCGCGGTCGAGGAACGTCGCGTCCATCCCGATGACGAGCGCGACGAGCAGGCCCAGGTAGACGAGCGCGACCCGCACGCGCGTGCCCCGGGACACCTCGTAGTACGCGCGCCCGCCCGGCTCGTCGCGCTTCTTCCAGCGCGTGTAGACGTCGTAGGCGCCGACGAGGGCGATGAGGATGAGGATCGGGTTGGGGAACGTGAACAGCATGATGAACACGAGCCCGAGCCCCACGAACCACATCCACGGTGTGAGCGCGGCCATCGCTCGGCCACCGTCGAGCGGCGTGACGGGGGCGAGGTTGAAGAGGTTGAGGAAGAACCCGACGAACGCGAGCGCCTGCCAGTACTCGTCGCCGGTCAGCGCGAACGGGATGAGGCACGCCGCGGCGCCGATCGAGCCGAGGATCGGGCCGGCGAGGCCGACCCGGGCCTCCATCGCGGCGTCCTTGGGCATCTCCTTCATCGCGATCACCGCCCCGAGGAACGGGAGGAACACGATCGGCGAGGTCTTGATGCCCTCGCGGCGGAGCTGGAGCGCGTGGCCCATCTCGTGGACGAAGAGGAGGACGACGAACCCGAGCGCGAACGTCCAGCCCCAGATGAGCGAATAGGCGGCGACCGAGACGAGCATCGAGGCCGACGTGGTGAGGAACTTCGCGCCCTTGACGAGGACGAACAGGCCCTTGCCGAACTTCAGGAGGAACGCTCCCGCGACCGCGAGCGGCCCGAGATAGCGCCGCAGCCCCTGGGGCGGTCGGGACGGGCCGCCGCTCCCGCCGTCCGGACCCTCGGGAGGCGGTGCAGGGGGCGTCCAGCGGTCACGGTCGTCGACCGGCGCGGGCAGGCCGCTGCCCGCCGGGACGGGAGGGAGCCAGCCGCCGGGGGCGGGGGATGAGGAGGGCGGGGTGCTCATGCGCGCTGCGCGAGCACCTCCTCGGCTGCCGCCTCGGCCTCCTCGAGCCGGGCGCGGACGAGGTCGAGCCCGGCGTTCCAGAACCCCGGGTCCTCGAGGTCGAGCCCGGCGATGCGCCCGAGGTCCTCCGGCGACCGCGAGCCACCGGCGGCGAGCATGTCGATGTAGGACCCGACGAACCCCTCGCCCTCGTCGAGGTAGCGCTGGTAGACGGAGAGCGCGAGCAGCTGGCCGTAGGCGTAGGCGTAGACGTAGCCGGGGGTGCCGATGAAGTGCGGGATGTACGACCACCACAACGCGTAGTCGTCGGTGAGCTCGACGGCGTTCCCGAGGAGCTCGCTCTGCGTCGCGATCCACAGCTCGCCGAAGCGGTCGACCGACAGCTCGCCCTCCTCGCGGCGGGCGGTGTGGACGGCATGCTCGAACTGATTCATCGCGACCTGCCGGAAGACGGTCGCGATCGCGTCCTCGAGGTTCGAGGCGAGCAGCGACAGCCGGGACTCGGGAGTGTCGGCGGACTGCAGGAGGCGGCGGAAGACGAGCGTCTCGCCGAACACGGAGGCCGTCTCGCAGACCGTGAGCGGCGTGTGCTGCTCGAAGATCCCGCGGTCGACCGCGAGCGCGGCGTGGAGGCCGTGGCCGAGCTCGTGGGCGAGCGTGAGGACGTCGCGCCGCTGCGAGGTGTAGTTGAGGAGCAGATAGGGGTGCACGCTCGGCGTCGTGTAGGCGCAGAACGCCCCGCCGCGCTTGCCGGGCCGCACGGGCGCGTCGATCCACCGCTCGTCGAAGAAGCGCCGGGCGTTGTCGCCGAGCACGG
>JBFIDS010000020.1:0-16612 GCA_041603715.1 Paraconexibacter sp.
CGGCCGCCGGTCCCGCGCTGCGACGACGACGTCGCCGTCGTCATCCACACGTCCGGCACGACGAGCGCCCCGAAGCCCGTCGAGCTCACGTTGCGCAACCTGCTGTGGGCGGCGCTCGGCAGCGCCTCCGCGATCGGCCACCGCCCGGACGAGCGTTGGCTGAGCGCGCTGCCGCTCGACCACGTGGGCGGCCTGGGGATCCTCACCCGCTCGGCGATCGCCGGGACGACCGCGGAGGTCCACGCCGCCTTCGACGCCGAGCGCGTCGCCGCGCGGCTCATGGCCGACGACGGCGCGACGGTGGTGAGCGTCGTCGCCACGACGCTCGCGCGTCTGCTCGACGCCGGCCTGCGGCACCCGCCGCGGCTGCGCTGCGCGCTCGCCGGCGGCGGACCCGTCCCCCCGGTCCTCCTGGAGCGAGCGAGGGAGGCCGGTGTGCCGGTCGCGCAGACCTACGGGCTCACCGAGGCCAGCGCGATGGTCACCTCCCAGCAGCCGGGCGACACGGGCCCCGACGCCGGGCATCCGCTCTTCTGCGTCCGCGTGTCGCTCGCCCCCGACGGGGAGATCCTCGCGTCGGGCCCCACGGTCGCGCGATCGGCAGCGGGCGCCGACGGCGTCCTCGCGACCGGGGACCTCGGGTCGATCGACGGCGACGACCGGCTCACCGTCGTGGGCCGCGTGACCGACACGATCGTCACCGGAGGGCAGAACGTCGCGCCCGCCGAGGTCGAGGCGGTCCTCGAGCGTCATCCGGCCGTCCTCGAGGCCGCCGTCCACGGCCGGTCCGATCCGGAGTGGGGGGAGGCGGTGGTCGCGACCGTCGTGCCCCGCCCGGGGGTGCACGTCGACGCAGCGGCCCTGCAGGCGCACTGCGCGGAGGTGCTCGCCGGCTTCAAGGTGCCCAAGGCGATCGCGGTGCGGGCCGACCCGCTCCCGCGCACGGCGTCCGGGAAGCTCCTGCGCCGAGCGCTCGCGACCCCTGGGGTCTGACGCCGGCCGTTCCGTGGCCGGCGCGGATACGATGCCGGCCATGATCCAGGGGTCCCTCCGTCTCGCTGCCCTCCTCGCCGGCGCGCTCGCCGTTCCGGCGACGGCCCAGGCCGCGACCTTCACCGTCGACCAGGGCGCCGCGGCGGGGTGCACGGCGGAGCGGGTGTGCAAGACGATCACGGACGCCAACGCGGCCGTCGCCGACGGGGATGTCGTCGCCATCAAGGCATCGAAGACCCCCTACGTCGAGCCGACGATCGTCGTGACGAGGAAGAACGTCACGTTCGAGGTCGGTCCGGGGGGCGCGGTCCTCACGACGTCGACCGCCACGCCGGGCGCGCCGATCATGCGCTTCGGGGACGGGACGACGGCGGGCTCCGGCGACGGCACCGTCCTGCGCGGCATCGTCCTCAGCGCACCGGCGACGGGCGGTCCCGCGGTCCGGGTGAGCGCGGTCGGCACGAAGGTCGACGCCTCGATCCTCGTGCGCGCGACACCGAGCAGCGTCGACAGCGCCGCGCTCCTCGTCGACGACGAGGTCGCGGACGGGATCACGACGGTGTCGCGGACCTTCGTCGTGAACTCGCCCGCCTCGGGGAGCGGCCAGGCGGCGGCCGCGGTCCAGGGCGGCGCCGGATCGAGCCTCCTGCTCGATGACGCCGTCGTCGTCTCGGGCGCGCTCCAGGGTGCGGGGGTGGGCATCGCCGGTGGCGAGGCCAACCTCATCCGCCGCAGCCAGATCCTCGCCTCCTCGGACGCCGCGGACGGCCTTCGCGTCGTGTCCGCCGCCGACAGCGACCCGGACAAGGCGGTCGTCGTCGACTCCTCGATCATCTCGGGCGGCAAGGCCGCCAGCGCGGTCGCGGCGGTCTCGGAGGCGAGCACGCTGCCGGGCACCGACACGGCGGGCGACATCGCGCTCTCCCTCGTCCACGCGACGCTCGCCGGGTCGGCGAGGGCGCTCGACCTCGACGCGAACTCCTCCGGCCCGTTCCTGCCCCTGCTCACCGGCGGCGGGGACGGCGCGGGGAACATCACCGCAAGCGTCGACCGGTCGATCCTGTCCGGGACCATCGCGGCGGACAACAACGACGGGCTCATCGGCGGCCTCGGGCCGCTCGACATCGTCCTGCCCGCGAACTCCGTCGGACTCACGGTGACGAACTCCGACGCGACGGTCCCGGCCGGCGGCTCCGGCGTGACGGTCACCGCGACGGGCAACTCCCAGTCCGCCCCCGAGTCGCTGTTCCGCAACGCGGCGGGGCGGGACTACCACCTCAAGCCGGGCGCCCCCGTCATCGACCAGGCGGGTGCCCAGGCCTCGGGCTTCTCCGAGACCGACGTCGACGGGCAGCCGCGCGTGGGCGGACCGGCCTCCGACAAGGGCGCCGACGAGTTCTTCAACACGCCCCCGGTCGCGGTTCTCGGCGTGAGCAACGCCAAGCCGAAGTCCGGCGAGGCCGTGACGTTCGACGCGACGAAGTCGCTCGATCTCGACGGCACGCCGCTCGCCTCCTACGTGTGGACGTTCGGCGACGGCACGACGACCACCACCGTCGTGCCGACGGTCGAGAAGGTCTACTCCCGGACGGGGACGTTCACTGCGTCCGTCGCGGTCGTCGACGCGCAGGGCGCGCCGAGCCCGCTCGCGTCGGTCGGGGTGACGGTGACCGACGGGTCGCCGCCTGTCATCACGTCGGGATCCCCGAAGGCCGGCGCGGTCCGCAAGCTGTACTCGGTTCGCACTCGGGTCGTCCGCCGGGAGGGCCGGGCTCCGCTGCGGCGCAAGGTCCGCACCGCCCGCCGGATCACCCTCACCGGCACGGCGTCGGATCCTTCCGGCATCAAGAACGTCCAGATCGCCCTGCGCCGCGTGCGCCTCGGCGTCCCGAAGGCGACGACCACCCCGGCGAAGTCGGGCGCGAAGAAGGCCCAGTCGAGCCGCTGCCCGTTCTACGACCTGACGTCGAACTCGTTCAAGGTCCTGCGCTGCTCGAAGCCGCGGTTCTTCACCGTGCCGGTCCGCGAGGGCCGGTTCTCCTACCGGCTGAAGGTGAAGAGCTACCCGAAGATCCGGGCGGGGGTCTACGAGGTCATCATCCGCGGCACCGACGATGCGGGCAACACGTCGGACCTCGTCCGCCGCCAGTTCGTCATCCGGATCACCTAGAAGACGCGAGGCGGACCCGGTGCCCATCCCCCCGGAGCAGGCCGACGAGTTCCGGGCGGCGAGCCGCGAGCGCTGGGACGCCGCGGCCGCAGGTTGGGGTGCGGCACGCGCGCCGTTCCAGGCGTCCGCCGCGCCCGTGTCGCACCGCATGGTCGCGCTGATCGAGTGCCAGCCCGGCCACGTCGTGCTCGAGCTCGCCGCGGGCCCGGGGGACACGGGGTTCCTCGCCGCCGAGCTCATCCGGCCCGGGGGGACGCTGGTGTGCACGGACACCGCCGAGGCGATGCTCGAGGTCGCACGCGGTCGCGCCGAGGAGCTCGGGCTCGACAACGTCGAGTTCGTCCCGATGGACGCGGAGTGGATCGACCGCGGCGCCGCGAGCACCGACGCCATCCTCTGCCGCTGGGGGATCATGCTCCTCGCCGACCCCGAGTCGGCGCTGCGCGAGTGCCGTCGCGTCCTGCGTCCCGGCGGGCGCCTCGCGATCGCGACGTGGGCCGATGCCGCGTCGAACCCCTGGTCGATGGGCCGCCTGCTCGTCCGGCTCGGCGTCGTACCCGAGTCGAGCGGCGACGAGCCGGGGCCGTTCGCGCTTCCCGACCCCGCGGGCCTTCGCGAGCTCATCGAGGGTGTCGGCTTCACCGAGGTCGACGTCGAGCCACTCGACTTCACCTTCGCGGCCTCGTCGCACGACGCATGGTGGGAGCAGCAGCTCCACTGCTCGCCGACGCTCCGCACGGCCGTCGCCGACCTGAGCCCCGCTGACCACTACTCGCTCCGCGACGCCGTGGACGCCGAGCTCGAGCGCTTCACGGACCCGGACGGGTCGGTGCGCATCCCGGCCCGCGCCCTCGTCGCGAGCGCCACCGCCTGAGTCCGATGGGCGAGGCGGGCCGCGGTGCGCAGTGGTGGCGCGATGCGGTCGTCTACCAGATCTATCCTCGGTCCTTCCAGGACTCCGACGGCGACGGCGAAGGGGACCTCCCCGGACTCGCGAGACGCCTGGAGCACGTCGCCCGCCTCGGCGCCGACGCGATCTGGCTCTCGCCGATCTACCCCTCGCCGATGGCCGACGGCGGGTACGACGTGTCCGATCACTCCGGCGTGGACCCGCGGTTCGGGACCGTCGAGGACGTCGACGCGCTCGTGGCGCACGCGCACGCCCTGGGTCTCCGAGTCCTGCTCGATGTGGTGCCCTGCCACACCTCGATCGAGCATCCGTGGTTCCGCGAGCATCCCGAGTGGTACGTGTGGTCGGACCGCGATGGGCCACAGAACAACTGGGTGGCGTCCTTCGGCGGCTCGGCGTGGTCACGCGACGCCGACAGCGGCCGCTGGTACCTGCATTCGTTCTACCCCGAGCAGCCGGACCTCGACTGGCGCCACCCGGGTGTGCGCGCCGCGATGCGCGACGTGGTGCGCGGATGGCGTGCGCGCGGGGTGGACGGGTTCCGTCTCGACGCCATCGACCGGCTGCTCAAGGACCCGGCCCTCCGCGACGAACCACCCGCATCCCGGCCACCCGAGCTCGAGGAGCATCCTCAGGCGGCGCGACTCGACCATCGCCACAGCCGCGACGCCCCCGGCGTCGAGCAGGCTCTGGAGGTGCTCCGCTCGGCGGCGGGGCCCGATGCCTTTCTCGTGGGCGAGGTCTACCTCCCGACGGACCGACTCGCGCCCTACCTCGAGCACGTCGACGTCGCCTTCGCCTTCGAGCTGCTCCAGGCCCCGTGGTCGGTTCCGGCGGTCCGCCGTGCGATCGAGCGATCGCTCGCGGACCCCGCGCTCGAGGGGCGCATCGCCTGGGTGCTGTCGAATCACGACTTCTCCCGGCTCCCCGACCGCGTGGGGCCGGCGAACGTCCGCGCGGCCGCGATGCTCGCTCTCACACTGCCGGGGCCGGTGTTCGTGTACCAGGGAGACGAGCTGGGCGCGGCGGACGGCCCCGGCGGCGAGATCGCGCACGACCGCTACGGCCGGGACCGTCATCGCCACCCGATGTGCTGGGACGCCGAGAAGCCCCACGGCGGGTTCACCGACGGGACGCCGTGGCTGCCGGTCGTCGCGCCGCTGGGTGGGGGCGCCGCTCAGCAGGAGCGGGACGACGACTCCGTGTTCGCGCTCTATCGGGATCTCATCGCGGCGCGGAGCGCGATCACCGGGGGACTGCGCTTCCTCCACGTCGCCGATGGCGTGCTCGCCTACCGTCGAGGGGCCCACCACGTGGTGGTGCTCCACTTCGCCGATGGCCCTCGGACGGTCCCGGTCGCGGGCACCATCGTTCGCGCCACGCACGCGTCGCGCCATCCGACCGGCACACGGAGCCCTCGCGTCCTGGAGGCCGGCGAGGGGCTCGTGATCCGCATCACCTGAGCCGCGGCCGGGGCCGTTCCGGTCGGACGGCCGAAAGGGTTTCGTGACGATTCGCACGCGGGTAGGGTTGCGCCATGAGGCGAGGAGCCCTCATCGTGCTGTGCATCGCGGCGTGTGCGGGCGGGATCGCGGCCTGCGGCGACGATGATGGGGACGGCGGCGGCGTCACGCTGAGCTGGTTCATCTTCAACGAGCCGAGCGGCGCGCCGCAGGAGGTCGCTCGGGACTGCTCGCAGCAGTCCGGCGGGCGCTACCGAATCGAGTTCGAGTACCTCCCGGCCGAGGCCGATCAGCAGCGCGAGCAGCTCGTGCGGCGCCTCGGTGCCGAGGACGACAGCATCGACCTCATCGGCATGGACGTCGTGTGGACCGGCGAGTTCGCCAACGCCGGCTGGATCCGGCCCGTGCCGGACGCGACACGCGTCGCGGTGAGCGAGAACGTCTTCGACAGCGTGCTCGAGACCGCCCGGTTCGAGAACGAGCTCTACGCAGTACCGATCTGGTCCAACACGCAGCTGCTCTGGTACCGCAAGGACCGCGTCGACGAGGTGCCGCGCACGTGGGACGACATGATCGAGCAGGCCGAGGAGATCGGCCCCGCGGAGGGACGCATCCAGGTGCAGGGCAACCGCTACGAGGGCCTCGTCGTCTGGGCGAACCAGATGATCGAGTCCGCCGGGACCTCGGTCGTCTCCGGGCCGGAGGAGGTCCTCCTGGAGCGCGGACCCACCGAACGGGCACTTGCGGTGATGGGTCGCCTCTCGCGCTCGCCCGCGGCCGCGCCCAACATCGCGACCTCGACCGAGGACACCGCGCGGCTCGGGTTCGAGGGCGGCGACTCGACCTTCATGATCAACTACCCGTTCGTCTACCCGTCGGCGAAGGACAACGCGCCGGAGGTCTTCGAGCAGATCGCCGCCGCGAAGTTCCCGCGGGTCGACCCCGACCGCGAGAGCGCCCCGCCGATCGGCGGCATCAACATCGGCGTCTCGTCATTCTCGGACCACCCGGACGAGGCGTTCGAGGCGGCGGAGTGCCTCGTGGGCGCCGACAACCAGCTGCGCGTCGCAGAACTCGGCGGGCTGCCCCCGGTGCGCTCGGACGTCTACGACCGGCCCGAGATCGACGCGATCTACCCGGACTTCGCCGAGATCATCCGGGAGTCGATCCGCGATGCGGCTCCCCGTCCGTCGCAGTCACCGGCCTATCAGGACCTGTCGCTCGCGATCCAGCGGGCGCTGAGCCCGACGACGGACATCGACCCGGGTGATCCTGGCCGGACCTACGACGAGCTGCGCGACAAGGTCGAGCAGGCCGTGAAGCGCGAGGGCCTCCTGTGAGCACCGCGCCCGCGAGGACCCCGGCCGCACGCAAGGCGGGGAGGGCGCCCCGCAGCGACCGCACGCGCGACGAGCGTCGCCTCGGCCTGCTCCTCTGCGCGCCCGCGGTCGTCGCGATGTTGCTCGTGACGGCCTACCCGATCATCTACGCGGTCGTCCTCTCGGTGCAGCAGATCGACCTGCGGTTCCCCGAGGAGGGCGGGTTCGTCGGGTTCGACAACTACGTGTCGGTGCTCTCGTCCGAGCTGTGGTGGCAGGGCGTCTTCAACACCGTGCTCATCACCGTGATCTCCGTGTCGATCGAGCTCGTGCTCGGCATGATCCTCGCGCTCGTCATGCACCGGGCGATCTTCGGGCGCGGGCTCATCCGCACCGCCGTGCTCATCCCGTACGGGATCGTCACCGTCGTCGCCGCGTTCGCGTGGTTCTTCGCGTTCGACCCGGGCAGCGGGTTCGTGAACAACCTCCCGCTCGTCGCCGACGACAAGGCCTGGTTCGGCGAGCGGTTCAGCTCCTTCGCCGTGATCATCATGGCCGAGGTCTGGAAGACGACGCCGTTCATGGCGCTGCTCCTCCTCGCGGGTCTCGCGACGATCGACGAGGGGCTCTACGAGGCCGCGAAGGTGGACGGGGCGAGCGCGTGGCAGAGGTTCACGCGCATCACCCTTCCGCTGCTCAAGCCGGCACTCCTCGTGGCCCTGCTGTTCCGCACCCTCGACGCGTTCCGCGTCTTCGACTCGATCTTCGTGATGACCGGCGGCTCCCAGGACACGGAGTCGGTCTCGATCCTCGGCTACAACCAGCTCATCTCGCGGCTCAACCTCGGGCTCGGGTCGGCGGTCTCGGTCCTCATCTTCCTCATGGTCCTGGTCATCGCCGTGATGTTCGTGCGCTTCCTCGGGGCCGCGGTCCCGGCGGGTCAGGGGGCGAAGCGCTGATGGCCCACAGCAGCCGGGAGCGGACGCTCTGGACGATCGGCCTCGTCGCGATCCTCGCGTTCGCGCTCGTCCCCGTCCTCTGGCTCGTCTCGCTGTCGCTGAAGACGCCGGCGACCGTCGGGGACGGATCGTTCGTCCCGAAGGACGTCACGCTCGACAACTACACGGCGCTTTTCGAGGGCGGCTTCGACAGTCCGCTGCTGCGGCCGCTCATCAACTCGATGCTCATCGCGATGATCGCGACGGTCATCGCGGTGACGCTCGCGTCGTTCACCGCCTACGCGATCGCGCGGCTCGACTTCCCCGGCAAGTCGCTCGTGCTCGGCGGGGCGCTCGCGATCGCGATGTTCCCGCCGATCTCGGTCGTCGGCCCGCTCTTCGACATGTGGCGCGCGCTCGGGCTCTACGACACCTATCCGGGGCTCATCATCCCGTACCTCACGTTCGCCCTGCCGCTCGCGATCTATACGCTCGTCGCCTTCTTCCGCGAGATCCCGTGGGAGCTCGAGCAGGCCGCGCAGGTGGACGGTGCGACGCCCTACCAGGCCTTCCGCAAGGTGATCCTGCCGCTCGCCGCGCCGGGCGTCTTCACCGCGGCGATCCTCGTCTTCATCTTCGCGTGGAACGACTTCGTCTTCGCGATCACGCTCACCTCGTCGGACGCCTCACGGACGGTTCCGGCCGCGCTGGCGTTCTTCCAGGGCGAGTCGCAGTTCACGGCCCCGACGGGGAGCATCGCCGCCGCGGCGGTCCTCGTCACGGTGCCGATCATCGTCTTCGTGCTCATCTTCCAGCGCCGCATCGTCGCCGGGCTCACGTCCGGCGCCGTCAAGGGATGAAGGAGGGACCTCCATGGCCGGCATCACGCTCAAGTCCGTGACGAAGCGCTACCCCGATGGGACGGAGGCGGTGAGCGGACTCGACCTCGACATCGCCGACGGCGAGTTCATGATCCTCGTCGGCCCGTCCGGGTGCGGGAAGTCGACGGCCCTGCGCATGATCGCTGGGCTCGAGGACATCTCGGACGGGGAGCTCGACATCGGCGGGGAGGTCGTCAACGACCGCGCCCCCCGCGATCGCGACATCGCGATGGTCTTTCAGAATTACGCCCTCTACCCGCACATGACGGTCCGCGAGAACATGGGTTTCGCGCTCAAGCTCGCGAAGGTCGACCAGGCCGAGATCGACCGCAAGGTGGAGGAGGCCGCGAGGATCCTCGACCTCGAGCAGCACCTCGACCGCAAACCGGCGAACCTCTCGGGCGGGCAGCGGCAGCGCGTCGCGATGGGCCGCGCGATCGTACGCTCCCCAAAGGCCTTCCTCATGGACGAGCCGCTGTCGAACCTCGACGCGAAGCTGCGGGTCCAGATGCGCACCGAGGTCTCGCGCCTGCAACGCGACCTCGGGACCACCACGGTCTACGTCACCCATGACCAGACCGAGGCGATGACGCTCGGCGACCGGGTCGCGGTGATGCGCTCCGGCGTCCTCCAGCAGGTCGACACCCCGCGGGAGCTGTACGCGAGCCCGGCGACCATCTGCGGCGCGGGCTTCATCGGCTCGCCGGCGATGAACTTCTTCTCCGGGACCGTCAGGGACGGCCGCGTGAAGCTGCCGTTCGCCGAGGTGACAGTGCCCGAGGGAGTGCCGGACGGCGACGTCATCGCCGGCATCCGGCCCGAGGACTTCGAGGACGCCGCCCTCGCTCCCGCGGACCGCGAGCAGGGCGTCGAGTTCGACGCCCCGATCGAGCTGCTCGAGTCCATGGGGTCCGAGATCTACGCGTACTTCCGCTTCGAGGGCGGCGAGGTCAGCTCCGACGAGCTCGCCGAGCTCGCCAAGGACTCAGGGGTGGCGGACACGCCCGGCGGAGGGGCGGGCCGCGCGGTGGCGCGCCTGAGCCCCGAATCAGACGTCCGGATCGGCCGGACCGCCCGCCTGTGGGTGGACGGTGGTCGAGTGCACCTCTTCGACCCGAGCAACGGCGCGAGTCTCACGCGCAAGGCGGGCCGCGGCAGCGCGGCCGCGGGGGCGGACGCGTCCGCGCGCACGAGTGAGGACGCCGCGGAGACCCCCGCACCCCCCGACCCCGCGTGAATGTGGATTCACGGCGTTCTCAGACCCTCGGATCCACATCCATCCGCGTTCAGCGCCCCCGGCGCACTCGCTCTATCGCCTCGTCGCTCCACTCCTGCGTGCGCATGAGGCGGTACCGGTCGGCGGTGAGCCGCAGGTAGGCGTCGGCCTCCGTCTCGTCGCGCTCGACGAGATCGGCGTCGCGGAGCATCTCCACCACGGGAGCGAACTCCTCCTCGTACCAGCGTCGCGCGACGGTGGGCCGATCCAGGCATGCGCCCTCGGCCTGCCCGAGTCGGAAGCCCCATGCCTCGACGCCCTCGGCGAGGACGCCGAATCGGACGGGGTCCGCGAGCTTCATCCGGTCCCGCGCCTGCGCAGCGAGCGGCACCCGCTCGTGGAACAGACGCTCGTGGCCTTTGAGCGGGAGATCGCCGAGCCGCAGCGAGGGGTCGGCGGGAACACGGGTGACGACCTCGATCACGTGGGCGTCGATCGTGTCGCGGCCCTGGGCGCGCGCGACGGCGACCCGGTGGTGGCCGTCGCGGACGAAGTAGACCTTGCCGACGCGGTAGACGTCGATCGGCGGCATGGATTCCCCGCGGCGCTGCGCACCGGCGATCCGCTCGAACCTCGCCCGCACAGCGGCGGATGTCGGTCGGAAGCGTCGGTCGAAGCCCGACCGGCGGTCGACGCTCCCGACGATCGCATCGACGGAGATGCTGCGCAGGCCCTGGGGACTCTCGGACACGCGACCGAGCGCGTCGATCACCTCCTGGAAGGGGAGGATCAGGTCGATGTCGTCGGGTTCGCGGCGCAGGACCGCCGAGACACGCGAGAGAGCGTGGCGCCGACGCGCGCGCAGGAAGTCGTCCTGCGCATCGGCGCTCGGGAAGCCGGTATCCCGCGGCATGGACCGAGTGTGACCGCCCGGGGGTGCATGTCAAACCTCCAGGACCCGCGCGTCGCGCGCACGCGGAGGTGGCTACGCTCCCGCGCATGTTCTACGACGACGACGCAGATCTCGGCCTTCTCGACGGGAAGACCGTCGCCATCATCGGCTTCGGCTCCCAGGGCCACGCGCACGCGCAGAACCTGCGCGACTCCGGCGTCGATGTCGTCGTCGGCCTCCGCGAGGGCTCCTCGAGCGTGCAGAAGGCGAAGGACGCCGGCCTCGAGGTGCTTCCGATCGCCGACGCCGCGTCGAAGGGCAACATCGTGATGATGCTCGTCCCCGACGAGCTGCACCGGGACGTGTGGGAGAACGAGGTCCGCGACGGGATCTCGGAGGGCAAGCTCCTCCTCTTCGGCCACGGCTTCAGCGTCCTCTACGGCGAGGTCGAGCCGCCCGCCGGCGTCGACGTCGCGCTCGCCGCCCCGAAGGGCCCGGGCCACCTCGTCCGCCGTCAGTACCTCGAGGGCTCCGGCGTCCCCGGGCTCATCGCGATCCACCAGGACGCGACGGGCAACGCGCAGGCGCTCACGCTCGCCTACGCGAAGGGCATCGGCTGCACGCGCGGCGGCGTCTTCGAGACGACGTTCAAGGACGAGACCGAGACCGACCTCTTCGGGGAGCAGGCCGTGCTCTGCGGCGGTGCGAGCGAGCTCGTCCAGGCCGGCTTCGAGACGCTCGTGGACGCGGGCTACGACCCGCAGATGGCGTACTTCGAGTGCCTCCACGAGCTCAAGCTCATCGTCGACCTCATGTACGAGAAGGGCCTCGCCGGGATGCGGTACTCGATCTCGAACACTGCCGAGTACGGCGACTACTCGCGCGGACCGCGCGTCATCACCGACGCGACCCGCGCGGAGATGAAGAAGATCCTCGGCGAGATCCAGGACGGGACGTTCGCCCGCGAGTGGATCGCGGAGAACCGTGCCGGTCAGGAGAACTTCAAGCGCATGCGCGCCGAGCAGGCCGCCAAGCCGATCGAGACGACCGGCAAGGAGCTGCGCAAGATGATGGCCTGGATCGACGACTCCGGGTTCGCGCAGGGCTGAGGCCCGGGTGCGGCGCGGGGATCCCCGCGCCGCAACGGGATCGCGACATCCCGGCCGGGACCCGTTCGCTAGTCTCAACCCGTCGTCGCGACTGGCGCCTATCGGGTGGGGTCCACCACCGGGGAGCGACGACGCCGCCGGACCTGTCGCGCGCCTGGGCACCACGTTCGATCCCTGATCCCGCGAGGAGTGCCCCAGTGACGCCACAAGATCTCGAGATTCCCGCAGACCTCAAGCCCGCCGACGGACGGTTCGGCTGCGGCCCCTCGAAGGTCCGCCCGGAGCAGCTCGCCGCCCTCACCGGACCGGGCGCCGCGGTGATGGGGACCTCCCACCGGCAGAAGGGCGTCAAGGACGTCGTCGCCCGGTTGCGCGGCGGTCTCGGCGAGCTCTTCTCGATCCCCGACGGGTACGAGGTCGCGCTCGGCAACGGCGGCGCGACGGCCTTCTGGGATGCCGCCGCGTTCGGGCTCGTTCGCGAGCGCTCGCTGCACCTCACGTTCGGCGAGTTCTCCTCGAAGTTCGCGAACGTCACCGGTGGCGCCCCGTTCCTCGAAGATCCGGTCGTCGTCAGCGCGGACCCCGGTACGGCCCCGACGCCGGCGGCCGACCCGTCGGTCGACGTCATCGGCTGGGCCCACAACGAGACGTCCACCGGCGTGATGGTCCCCGTCGAGCGGCCCGCGAGCGCCGGCGACGCGCTCGTCCTCATCGACGCGACCTCGGGCGCAGGAGGCCTCCCGCTCGACGCCTCCCAGGCGGACGCCTACTACTTCGCCCCCCAGAAGTGCTTCGCCGCCGACGGGGGCCTCTGGCTCGCGCTCCTCAGCCCCGCCGCGCAGGAGCGGATCGCCGAGCTCGACGCCTCCGACCGCTGGATCCCCGACTTCCTCTCGCTGAAGACCGCGCTCGACAACAGCCTGAAGAACCAGACGTACAACACGCCGGCCGTGGCGACGCTGATCCTGCTCGCCGACCAGGTCGAGTGGGTGCTGTCCCTCGGCGGCCTCGACGGCTGCGTGGAGCGCACGACGGCCTCGTCCTCGCACCTCTACGGATGGGCCGAGGCGTCGTCGTTCGCCACGCCGTTCGTCGTCGACCCCGCCGCGCGCTCGCTCGTCGTCGGGACGATCGACTTCGACGACGCGGTCGACGCTGCCGCGGTCGCCGCCACGCTGCGGGCGAACGGCATCCTCGACACCGAGCCGTACCGCAAGCTCGGCCGCAACCAGCTCCGCGTCGGGATGTTCCCGGCGATCGACCCGGCCGACGTCGAGGCGCTCACTGCGTGCATCGACTGGGTCGTCGAGCGCCTCCCCGCCGCCTGATCACGCCGACGAAAGACCGCTGAGACCATGAGCACCACCGAGAAGCCCCGCGTCCTCGTCGCCGAGAAGATCGGCGACTCCGGAGTCGACCTGCTCCGCGCGCACTTCGACGTCGATGTGAAGACCGACTGGTCCGACGGCGAGCTCGCGAAGGCGATCGGCGACTACGACGGCATCCTCATCCGCTCCGCGTCGAAGCTGACCGCCGACGTCCTCGAGGGGGCGACGCGGCTGCGCGCGATCGGTCGCGCCGGCGTCGGGGTCGACAACGTCGACGTCCCGGCGGCGACGAAGCGCGGCATCGTCGTCGCCAACGCCCCGCAGTCGAACGTCGTCACCGCCGCCGAGCACACGCTCGCGCTGCTCCTCGCGCTCGCTCGCAACGTCCCGCAGGCCCACGCGGCGCTCGTCGCCGGCCGGTGGGACCGCTCGAAGTACTCGGGCACCGAGCTCATGGACAAGACCCTCGGCGTCCTCGGGTTCGGCCGGATCGGCCAGCTCGTCGCGCAGCGCGCGATGGGCTTCGGGATGAAGGTCGTCGCCTACGACCCGTTCGTCGGCGCCGAGCGCTACAAGGACCTCGGCGTCGAGAAGGCCGCCACGTCCGAGGACGTCTACGCGGTCGCGGACTTCATCACGGTCCACCTGCCGAAGACCCCGGACACGGAGGGCTGGCTCAACGCCGAGGCCTTCGCGAAGATGAAGGACGGCGTGCGGATCCTCAACGTCGCGCGCGGTCCCCTCATCGTCGACGAGGACCTCGTCGCCGCGCTCGACTCCGGGAAGGTCGGCGGCGCCGCCCTCGACGTCTTCCGCTCCGAGCCGATCACCGAGCACCCGCTGTTCGGTCGCGAGAACGTCGTCGTGACGCCCCACCTCGGCGCGTCCACGGCGGAGGCGACCGACCGCGCCGGCTTCCAGGCGGCGGAGCAGGTCGTCGCCGCTCTCACGGGGGGCGCCGTGACGACCGCGGTGAACGTCCCCGCCGTCGCGGCCGAGGACCTCGAGGTGCTCGGCCCGTTCCTGCCGCTGTGCCGCAAGCTCGGCCGCCTCGCCGTCGGGCTCGCCCAGAACGGCTCGATCGATCGCATCGAGGTCGAGCTTCTCGGCCGGATCGGCGAGCGCGACACGCGTCCGCTCGTGCTCAACGTGCTCCTCGGCGCGCTCGACGGGCATACCGAGGAGGACGTCAACGAGGTCAACGCCCCCGGCATCGCGGAGGAGCGCGGCATCGAGGTCGAGGAGACCCGCCGCTCGACCGCCCGGGACTTCAGCGACCTGGTCCGCGTGACGGTCGTCTCCGGGGATGCGCGCACGCGCGTCGTCGGGACGACGCTCGGCCGCAAGGATCGCCCGCACGTCCTCGAGGCGTGGGGCGAGCGCTTCAACGTCCAGCTCGAGGACCACGTCGCGCTCTTCCGCTACCGCGACGTCCCGGGCATGATCGGCCGGGTCGGGATGGCCTTCGGCGAGGCGGGCGTGAACATCGGCCAGGCCGCCGTCGGGCACGGCGACGAGGCCGACCGCCCGGACGGCATGGCGACGATCATCCTCACGACGGACGGTCCTGTCCCGCAGTCGGTGATCGACGCGCTGCTCGCCCAGGACGACTTCGCGGCCGGGCGTTCGATCTCGCTGTAGCGCCCCGGGTCGGGCCCTCGTCGGTGCCCACGTCCGGGGGTAGGCTCGCGCGCCATGCGAGCGATCGTCATCACCGCCCACGGCGACCCCGACGTCCTGCAGGTGCAGGAGCGTCCCGCCCCGTCCCTCGGGGCCGGGCAGGTCCGCATCGCCGTGCGGGCCGCCGGGGTCAACTTCGCCGACATCATGGCCCGGCTCGGGCTCTACCCGGACGCCCCGAAGGTCCCGTGCGTCGTCGGCTACGAGGTGGCCGGGGATGTGACCGAGGTCGCCCCGGGCGTGGAGGGGATCGAGGTCGGCGCACGCGTCCTCGCGGGGACCCGCTTCGGGGGCTACGCGGAGGAGGTCTGCGTGTCGGCGTCCGATGTCGTGCCGCTGCCCGACGCGATGAGCTTCGAGGCGGGCGCCGCGATCCCCGTCAACTACGCCACGGCGTGGGCGGGCCTCCTCGGCTACGGCTCGCTGCGGGCGGGGGAGAGGGTGCTCGTGCACGCCGCGGCGGGGGGCGTCGGCATCGCCGCGACGCAGATCGCGAAGGCCGCGGGGGCGGAGGTGCACGGGACCGCGTCGCCGGGCAAGCACGACGCCATCCGCGGCTTCGGCGTCGACGTCGCGCACGACTACCGCAAGAAGGGCTGGGAGAGGGGCCTCCCTCCTTTCGATCTCGTCATGGACGCTGTCGGGGGCGAGTCACTGAAGCGCTCGTACTCGCTGCTGCGGCCGGGTGGCCGGCTCGTCGCCTTCGGCGCCAGTTCGGTCGTCAGCGGCGAGAAGCGCAACCTGCTCAAGGCCGCGCCGCAGGCCCTGCGCATGATCCGCGGCTTCAACGCGATGGACCAGATGAGCGACTCGAAGGCCGTCATCGGGCTCAACATGCTCCGCCTCTGGGACGACCGCGGCACGCTCGAGCCGTGGATCACGCCGCTGCGCGCGCTCATCGAGGACGGCACGATCGCCCCCGTCGTCTCTGACGCGGTCCCGTTCGATCAGGCACCGGAGGCCCACCGGATCATCACGGAGCGCCGGAACGTGGGGAAGGTCGTCCTCGTGCCGTAGTCGCGAGACCTGAGGCAAGTTGGCGCGTTGACAGTGTCATGAACTGGGGTGCGTTCTCGACTGTTGCCGCAGGTGACGCTTGTCACCGGCAGGGTCCAGATCTACTCCCGGGAGGAGTCCCGCATGTCCAGCACCCGTACGGGGGCCGCGCTCGCCGCTGCCCTCACACTCGCCATCCCCGCCGTCGCCGAGGCGGACATCAAGGGGTGGAACTTCGAGGCGCCGCTGTTCGCGCTCGGCGACATTCACGCGCAGCAGGGGTGGTCCAAGACGCAGGCGACGATCGACGCGGCCGTCGCGGCGAACCCGGGTGGGCACCCGTTCGGTCAGCAGAGCCTTCGCATCTCCAACGCGGTCACGTCGGGAGGGTTCGGCAACCAGACGATCTCGCCGTCGCTCGTCGACGCCGCGGGGGAGACGTCATCGATCGACCGCCCCGGGTTCACCGGTGGCGTGCGGCAGACGACGTTCGAGGGGTCCTTCCGGTTCTCCTCGGCCACCGGTGCCCATCAGCCGGGCCTCGTCCTCTCCGTGAGCCCCGACAACGGCGCGGGCGACCGGATGAGCATCGTCCAACTCGTCGACACCCCGGCGGGCATCGACGTCGTCTTCTTCGACACGCCCGATCCGACTCAGTGCACGACGAACCCGGCGCCGAACTGCTTCGTCGCGCAGACGATCGCGACGCTCGACCAC
>JBFIDS010000021.1:0-16409 GCA_041603715.1 Paraconexibacter sp.
GCCGGCGGGCGCTCGTCCGGGGCGCGCGTCGCGTGTCGCACGGCCCGCGCGGTCGGAGCGGTCGCGGTCCTCTGCCTCGCGTTCCCGCTCCAGCCGCCGCCGCGCCGCGACGGCACCCCCGCGCCCTCCCGCCTGCCCGAGCTCGACGGCGCGGGCGTCCCGGTCCTCGTCGTCCAGGGGGAACGGGATCGCTTCGGGCTGCCGCCCGCCGACCCGCCCGGGCGCGAGGTGGTCGTCGTGCCCGGAGACCACGGGCTCAAGCGCGACGTCGCGGGTACCGCCGAGATCGTCGCCGCGTGGCTCGCGGGCCTCGATGCGCTGCGCGGCTGACCACCTCCCGCGTCGCCGCCGCCCCCGCGCCGCCGGTCGGCTCCCGAGGTGCTCGATCCGTGTCCGGACGATCCGGAACGTCCCCGTACACCTCGTCGCGCGCGCTCCGGGCGCCTCGCGTCCCGCCCGGTGCGCGCAGGCGTCGCCGCCGCTCAGCGCGGCTTCGTGGCGCTGACGATGAGGTTGTAGAAGATCTGCGGCGGCAGACGCGACTCGAGCAGTGCCCGATCGACGGCCTGGAAGGCGAGGTAGCCGCGGTAGGCGTACTGGCGCCACAGCCACGGCACGTCCTCGGGCTCCGCCGTCGACTCCAGCGCGCGGTTCGCCCAGCCGAACCAGTTCGCGAGAAGCTCCTCGCCGCGCACCTTCACGTCCGTCAGCCCGGCCTGCGACGCGTGCGCGCGCAGGTCCTCGGGGACGAACGCGTGGACGTCGACGACCGCCTCGAGCTGGTGGTTCTCCGCGCCGCCGTCGGTGTGGCCCTCCGCCGCGGCCCGTGCGCGCAGCAGCCGTCGCCAGAGCGGCGCGAGCTTCGTGGCCCCCGACTTCGGGTAGGTGGCGATGCGGTCGCCGATCCGCGAGGGCTCACCGGCGAAGTAGACGGTCCCGCCCGGGCGCAGCACACGCGAGAACTCGCGGAACGCCTGATCGAGATCCGGGAGGTGGTGCAGGACGGCGTGGCCGAGGACGAGGTCGAAGCTCTCGTCCTCGAACGGGAGCGCCTCCGCGTCGGTGACGACCGTCTCGACGTCGAGGCCGAGGCGGGACGCGTTCGATGCGCACGTCTCCATCATCCCGGGGGAGATGTCGCTGCACACCGCGGCGCGGACGACCCCGGCCTGGAGCAGGTTGAGCGAGAAGTACCCGGTGCCCGCGCCGATCTCGAGCGAGCGGTCGAAGACGGGGAGCGGCTCCCCGAGCGCCTTGCGGAGCTTTCCGAGCACCTGTTGGCGACCGATCGGACCGAAGTCGATTCCCCACTTGGCGTCGTACTGCGCGGCGGCGCCGTCGTGGTAGCGGGTGTTGACGTCCCGGATCTCGTCCGGCGTCGCGGTGGCGGGGGACGGCATGAGGCGCATGAGGGTACCGAGCGCACGCGGCGCGCGTGCCGTCCGCTGAACGCCGGCGTTCGGACGGCAGGGCGCGGACAGTACCCTTCGCCCCCGCATGGCCGAGACCGTCTACCTCCAGCACGACCAGCCCGAGGGCGTCCCGCCGCTCGCGCTCACGGGCGAGCGAACCCTCCCGGACCTCCCGGAGGAGAACTACTGGTACCGCCGCCACCTCGTCGTCTACGACTGGATCGCGGCGCGAACGCGCGGCCTGCGCGTCGTCGACATGGCCTGCGGGGAGGGCTACGGCTCCGGAGTCCTCGGCCGGACCGCGGCGTCCGTCGTCGGCGTCGACGCGAACCCCGAGGCCTTCGAGCACGCCCGCCTGAAGTACACGACCCCGACCGTCAGCTTCGAGCGCGACCTCGTCGACCGGTTCACCGCCCCGTGCGACGCGGTCGTGTTCCTCCAGACGATCGAGCACGTCCAGGACCCGGGCGCCGTCCTCGAGCACTTCCGCTCGATGCTCACCGACGCCGAGGACCGCGGGGTCGTCTACGTCTCCACGCCGAACCTCCTCACGCTCGCGCCGGAGGGGGCCGAGAAGTCGGAGAACCCCTGGCACATCAAGGAGTACCGCCACGCGGAGTTCCGCGCCCTCTGCGAGGAGCACTTCTCCGACGTCGCGATCTACGGCCTCTTCCACGCCCGCAAGCTCGCCGTCCACGCCTTCGCCATCGAGCGCCTCGGCTGGGACCGGATCCACAAGACGGCGCGGATCACGAAGCCGTTCTACGACCGGTTCACCCCGGCGATCAGCGAGCGCGACTTCGCGCTGCGCACCGACCGCCCGCTCGACGGCGCGCTCGACTTCCTCGCCGTCTGCCGTCCGTGATGCGGGAGTCCGGCCCCGGGCGGCTCGCGATCGTCCTCCACTCGCACATGCCCTACGTCGAGGGCTTCGGCACCTGGCCCTTCGGCGAGGAGTGGCTGTGGGAGGCCATGGCGATGTCCTACCTCCCGCTGCTCGATGTGCTCGCCGCGGACGGGGACGCGACGAGCCCCGGTCGTGTGACGCTGTCGCTCACCCCGGTCCTGTGCGATCAGTTCGCCGCCCCCGGGACGCCCGAGCGCTTCCTCGCGTTCCTGCGCGACATCCGCCGGGCGTCCCATGCGCTCGACGTCGACGGTTGCCGGGCGAGCGGCCGGGACGATCTCGCCGACGAGCTCGCGCGGGCCGCCGGGGACTACGAGCGGGCGGCGGACGCGTTCGCGGCCCTCGGCGACGGCGGGCTCCTCGGCGCGCTCGCCCCGTACGCGGCGTGGACGTCGAGCGCGACGCACGCCGTCCTGCCGCTGCTCGCCACCCACGCCGGGGTACGCCTGCAGCTCGACACGGGGATCGGCTCGCACCGCGCGCGCTTCGACGACGGCGTGCGCGGGGGCCACGGCTGGCGAGGCGGGTTCTGGCTGCCGGAGTGCGCGTACGCGCCGTGGCTCGACCCGCTCCTCGAGGAGGCGGGCGTGCACGCGACGTGCGTCGATCTCACCGACGTGTTCGGGCTGGGGGACCCGCGCCACCTGCGTCCCGTGCGGACCTCCGCGGGGCCGCTGCTCGTCCCCGTCGACCGCGTCACGATGGAGCTCGTCTGGAGCGACGACGGGTACCCGTCCCACGGCGCGTACCGCGACTATCACCACCGCTCGACGCACGACCACCACCCGTGGGCCGTCGACGGCTCCGTCTACGACCCCGTGCGCGCACGCGAACGCGCCCGTGTCGACGCCGAGGACTTCGTCAGCCGGACGAGGGCGCGCGTCGCGGACGGGGGCCTCGCGGTCTGCGCGCTCGACACCGAGCTGCTCGGGCACTGGTGGTACGAGGGCGTGTGGTGGCTCGAGGAGGTCCTCGCCGCCGCCACCCGCCAGGGCCTCGAGATCGTGCACCTCGACGAGGCGCTGCACGACGTGGTCCCCGCCGAGCCCCTCGGCGACGAGCACCTCGTCACGAGCTGGGGGACGCCGCGGACCCTCCACACCTGGGACGGCCCGCAGGTCGCCGATCTCGCCTGGCAGGCGCGTTCCGCCGAGTTGCGCGCCGTCGCGGCCGGGCCCGACATCGACGCCCGGGCCGTCCGCGAGCTGCTCGCACTGCAGTCCTCGGACTGGGCGTTCATGGTCACGCGCGACCTCGCCGGCGACTACCCCGTGCAGCGGGCCCGCGCGCATCGCGAGGGCCTCGACGCCGCGCTCGCGCAGGTCGGCTCCACCGCCGCCGAGGTCCGCCATCTCGCACCCCACGCCACGGCCGCGCCGCTGCTGGAGCCGTGAGCACGCCGCGGGCGCTCATCCTCAGCTGGGAGTTCCCGCCCGTCGTGGAGGGCGGGCTCGCCCGTCACGTCCGCAAGCTCTCCGAGCAGCTCGTCCCGGCCGGGGTCGAGGTCCACGTCCTCACGCGCGGGGACGAGACCATGCCGGCGGAGCAGGTCGTCGCCGGTGTGCACGTCCACCGCGTCCGCGAGCCGGCCCGCCCGCGCGGGCTCGCGGAGTTCGTCACCTGGGTCGAGCACATGAACGCCGACATGCTCGCCGCGGGCGTCGAGCTCGGCGACCGGCATCCGTTCGATGTCGTCCACGGCCACGACTGGCTCGTCGCGGGTGCGGGGGACCATCTCGCGCGCCGCTTCGGCTGCCCGCTCGTGATGACCGTGCACGCGACCGAGCACGGCCGTCACCAAGGGTGGGTGCAGGACCACCCGCAGCGCCACATCCACGACGTGGAGCGTTGGATGACGAACCGCGCCGAGCACGTCATCACGTGCTCGCACTACATGCGCGAGCACGTCCTCGACGTCTACGGGCTCGACGGCACGACGGTCACCGTCATCCCCAACGGGATCGACCCGGGCGACCTCCGGCCGGTCGAGGACCTCGAGACCCTGCGCTCCCGCTTCGCCGCACCGGACGAGAAGCTCGTGCTCCTCGTCGGTCGCCTCGACTACTACAAGGGCTTCCAGCTCGCGCTCGACGCGCTCGCGGCCGTGATCGACCGGCTCGGCGAGGACACCCCCGTCCGTTTCCTCGTCGCCGGTTCCGGCCCGCACGAGGCCGAGTTGAAGACCCAGGCCCGGCGGCTGCGGATCGCGTCGCGCGGGACGTTCCTCGGGTGGATCGGCGACGACGTCCTGCACTCGCTCTACCGGATCTCCGACCTCTGCGTCGTGCCCTCGCTCTACGAGCCGTTCGGTCTCGTCGCGCTCGAGGCGATGGCGTCGGGGTGCCCGTGCATCGTCGCCGACACCGGCGGGCTGCGGGAGGTCGTCCCGCCCGACGAGCGCGTCGGCCTGCGCTTCGACGGCGGGGACGCCGAGCATCTCGCGGTCATGGTGCAGCGGATGCTCACCGACGACCCGCTACGCGAGCGACTCGTCGCCGAGGCCCAGGAGCACGTCCTGCGCTTCGACTGGGCCGACATCGCCCGGCAGACCGCGAAGGTCTACCGGGCGGTCGTCGCGGCGGGTGCCGCGCGGACGTGACGGGTCGGCGTCAGGGCGTCTGGTCGTCGAGCGCCCCGACGCGGATCGCGGTGATGTTCGCGTCCTGGACCTGGGCGATCCCGTCGGCGGTGCCTCCGTGCTGGCACGTGAGGCGGATCCCCGTGTTGCTCGCGTCGCGCACGTAGGGGAACGTCATCCCGAGATCAGCTCGGGGTTGGACAGCCCCGGACGCTGTCCCGAGGTTGCCGCCGGTCGACTCCAGCACGGTGAGGGAGCCGAGGGACCGGGCACGGCAGATCAGGTTCCCGACATTGACGCCGGTGGTCCAGATCGCCTGGCCGGAGATGTTGATGATGTAGGGACCGTTGTCGGGCAGGTCGAGCTCGAACGGCTGGAGGTTCGTCACGAGGGTCTGCTCGGTCGCGAGTCCGTTGGCGAGGTTGAGGAACCCGTTTCTGATCGCGTAGGCGTTCGACGGCCCGATGTCGCCGGTGTCTCCCTTGTCTCCCTTGGCCCCGGTGTCGCCCTTGTCGCCCTTCGGGCCGGCCGTGCCGGTCGATCCCGGAACCGAGGGCGCGCCGGGGACCTGCTGGCCGCGGGCCGCGGCGATGATCTCGGCGGCGGTCAGTCCGCCGAGCCGCTCGGAGTTGAGGTTCGAGACGAGTCCGCGGGCGTTCGTGACGAAGGGTGGCTGGGTGCTCACCGTGGCGGGGTCGTCGACGAAGAACGCTCCGGCGGCTCCGCCGCGGCCGGCGAACTCGAACGCGAAGCCGTTGGAGAGGTTCGTCGCCCGCAGGCAGGGCGCGGAGCCTCCGGCGGTCCCGCCCGCGGGAGCGCGGCAGCCGTAGATTGCCGCGCCGCCCGCCTTCGGGCCCTCCTTGACGTTCGACTGGCGGGTCACGTACCCGCCCTTGGGGCCGGTCGTCGCGTCGAAGCTCCCGATGATCTCGGTCTCCTGGCTGGCGGTACCGTTGCGCACCCCCTCGCGGAGGGTGTCCCCGGTGCGGGCCTCGGCGCTCGCGGCGAGCGTCGCGCAGCCGACGCCCGCGACGACGAGACCGCGGATGGTGGATCGGTGTGGGCTCATGACGGCGTACGTCCTTCCTGGTCGGATCCGGGGACGGTCCCCGGATCGGGCGATTCTTCCAGCCGGCGCATGACCTCCGCACCGAGTGCCGACAGCGACGCGATGCGGACGCGATCCCCCCGGCCGACGTCGTCGAGCACGGTGGTCCCGTCCTCGAAGACCCGGACGACGAACGTGCGTCTCACCGGCATCGCCCGACGCTATGCCGGGCCGGTCAACGGACCGTCAACGCGCCAGGCGGCCCGCGAGAACGTCTGCGTGCAGTGCCGCGGTCGCGGCCGAGGGCTCGACCCCGAGCTCGGTGACGAGCGTCCGGCGGCACTCGAGGAACTGGCGCAGGGCGCGGCCGCGCCGGCCGCTCGACGCGAAGGCGCGGATGAGGCGGCGGTGCGCCGCCTCGTCGCAGGGGTCGAGCGCGACGAGCCGTCGGGCGACATCCGTCGCCGCCGTCGTGTCCCCCGCCGCGAGGAGCCCGTCGGCGAGCGCCCCGAGCACGGCGGCGTAGCGGTCGATGAGACGCTCGCGCCAGACGAGCACCCACTCCTCATGGCGGTCCTCGGGAAGAGGCTCGCCGGTCCACAGGGCCGCGGCCGCCTGCAGCGCGGCGACGTCGCCCCCGTCGGCGAGCGCGACGTCGGCCGCGCGGTCGAAGCGGTCGCAGTCGAGCTCGTCGCCCGGGAGCGGTGTGAACCGGTACGAGTGGTCGACCGCCGCGATCCGGCTCGCGCCCCAGCCCGGCGCGTCGAGGACCGCACGCACCGAGCTGATCGCCACGTGGAGGTTGCGGCGGGCCGACTCGGGCGACTTCTCCGACCAGAAGTGCTCGAAGAGCTCGTCCTCCGGCACGAGCTCGCCCCGCCGGGTGACGAGGAACCGCGCGACCTTGCGTGCGAGCGGCCGATCCCATTCCTCGGCGGCGACGACGTGACGGCCACGGCGGACGGCGAAGCCGCCGAGGACGGAGATGCGCAGCGGCGGCGGCGTCACCGCGAGGCGGGCAACAGCACCCCTGGCCGCATCGGCGACGGCGGCGTCCTCGTCCGCGGTGAGCGCGGTGAGCGCCTCGGCCTCCGCGGGCGAGCCCCCGGTCGCGAGCGCCTCGACGACCGCGGCTCGCAGCGACGGGTCCGGGTCGCGGGCGAGGGTGACGTGGACGTCGTTCCGGGGCCGTGCCCGCACGAGTGCCGGGAGCGCGAGCTCGGATGGGACCGTCCCGCCGCGCAGCGCTCCGAGGAGCACGGGCTCGAGCAGCCGTCCTCCGGCCCGCACGACGAGACCGGCCCGCGGGCCCGCTGCCCGCAGGCCCTCGGCGAGGTCGTCGCTCGTCGTCGCGGCCCCCGTGGCAGCCCCGAGCCACCCGCGCATGAGCAGCAGCGGCGACGGCGACCAGTCCTCGGGGAGGCGCTCGAGCATCTCGTCGACCGCCGCGAACGCGACCTCGGTCCGGCCGGCGGCGAGGAGCAGCGGCGCGGTGAGCAGCGCGGCCCTCAGCTCGACGGTGAGCGGTCCCCGCGCCGCGATGCGCCGTGCCTCCTGCGCCGCCTCCCCGCACGTGCTGGTGTCCCCGCGGCCCAGCGCGACCGTCCCGCGGGTGATGAGCTCGTCGTAGGCGTACCAGCCGTGCCGCACCTCGAGCCCATCGAGCATCGCCTCCGCCTCGTCGAACGCGCCGAGCCGCGCCCGCATCCCGGCACGGTGCAGTCGGATGAGCGCGCCGACGTGGCCGTCCATCCCCGCCGCGCGCGCGGCCTCCTCGGCCGCGTCCATCGCGTCCGCGAGCTCGTCGTGCTCGCCGCGGGCCTCGTGGACGGTCGCGAGTGCACCGAGGACGTAGGGCAGGCGCGAGTATGGATCGTCCTCGGCGAGACGGGCGGCGGCGTCACGGCCGGCGCGCAGCGCGTCGTCGAGACGTCCCTGCGGGAGCCCGACGAAGAACCCCTCCCACGACGGGAACATCGACGCCCAGCGTGCCCCTCCCGGTGAGGCGAGGATCATCTCCGCGATCGAGACCGCCTCCGCGGAACGGCCGAGCTGCGCGTGGGCCGAAGCGGCCAGGACCGCGGTCTCCACGGCCACACCGCTGCTCTCGACCGGGGCCGATGCGAAGCCGTCGGCGAGCGCAGGGATCTCATGGAGGTGCCCGAGGGTGTAGGCGGTGTCGGCGAGCCGGAACCGTGCCCGCCACTCGCCGACGCGGTCGGCGAGGCGGCGGTAGCCGTCGAGCGCGGCCCGGGCGAGCGCCGAGGCGTCCTCGTAGCGGCCCTCCCCCCACGCGAGGAGGGATGAGACCTCGGCGAGCTCGGGACGGTGGCCGGCGGTCGCTCCGATCACCTCGATCGTCCTCGTCAACGACGCGGGGGAGGTGCGTACGAGGATCGGTGCCACCCGCGGAAGCAGCGCGGCGGCCTCCTCGTGCTCGTCGGCCGCGACGAGCTGCTCGAGGGCCCTCGCGTCCTCGCGGCGCTCGAGGAGTACGCGCGCGAGCGCTCGGTGCCCGTCACGGCGGCGCTCGCCACCGAGACGGGCGCGCCGGGACACGAGAGCCTCCCGGAACAGCGGGTGGAGCACGAGCCCGCCGGCCCGCGTGCGGCGTGCGAAGGGGGTGAGGGCGAGCAGCTCGTCGACCGTCGCGGGCGGGACGGCGAGCGCGGTCAGGAGTTCCCGGTCGATCTCCGGCGCGATCGCCGCGGCCGTGAGGGCGTCGACGACGTCGGACGTCAGGTCGGCGAGCGCCTCGTCGCCGAAGTACTCCTCGAGGTCGGGCGAGAGGTCGCCCTCGGACCTCACCCCGTGGCGGGCGAGGATGGCGACGCCCATCGGCCAGCCCTCCGTCGCCGTGTAGACGGCGTCAGCGAGCGCCGCCTCGCGCGCATCGAGGACGTCGAGCCCCGTCGCGTGTGCGCACTCCGCGGCCGTGAGAGCGAGATCGGCCGCGGTGAGCCGCACGATGCGCCCGCTCAGCTCGTGGCGGGCGAGAGCGATCGCCGGGAGACGCCGTGTCGCGAGCACCACCCTGAGCGCGCCGCCGTGCGCGAACAACAGGGAGAGGAGCGTCTCGCTCCCCTCGTCGGCCAGCACCTCGCCGTCGTCGATGACGAGAACGAGCCCGCCCGGCGCTGCGATCGCGTCGACCTCGTCGAGCACGACCTCCATCGCGGCCGTGGCGTCGATGACACCGGTCCCGCGGCGCAGGTCTTCGGCAGGACGTGCGAGCGTGCCGGGCGCGGCGCGCTCGATCGCGCGCGCGGCGTCGAGGACAAATCGACCCGGGGCGACGTGGTCGGGACGGCACCCCAGCCACGCGACGGGCCCGGGGTGCCGGCGAAGGGCCTCGGCGGCGAGCGTCGTCTTGCCGTACCCGGCGCCCGCCTCGAGGACGACGTGACCGTGGGCGATCGCGTGGAGGACGCGGTCGACGAGGTCGGGTCGGTCGGCGAGATCCCCGGACGCCACTGCACGTCCACCTTAACCGTGATCCGGCCGAACTTGGGCCGATCGGCCCAGGGCACCGACGCTCCGCCCCTGAAACCTGTCGGTCGCGCGGACCGAAGCTCGACCTCGGGTTCAGGTTGAGAGTTCTTCCCGTAACGACGGTCAACCTGGCGCACGATGCTGCTAGGGTTCCCGCCGACCCGAAGACACCTAGCCGAATCCCCGCCGTCCATGACCGCGGGGAACGGGGGACCCAGAGGGCCGTCAGCACGAGGCCCGGGGGCGAATCGCCGTCGTCACGACGGTGTAGCGCACGTCCAGCGCGAGCCCGACAGCTAACCCCGTAGGCGACGCGACGACCCGAGGGGTGCTGTACCCAGTGCACGACAACTTGACTGCCGTCCCATCGCCACGTCCGCCTGCCGTCCGCCTCCGCGCGGTCGCACTCGTCGGACTCGCGATGCTCGCGACCGCGCCCGCCGCGATCGCCCAGGATTCCACGACGACGCAGCCCGGCGCCAACGGCTACGGGGGCGTCACCCCGGAGCAGGCGTCGACCGTCGAGACGGCCGCGCCGAAGTCCTCCGACTCCGAGCGGTCTTCGAGCAGCGCCGTGCGCACGCTCAAGCCCGGGTCTCGTGGCCCGCGCGTGCGCTCGCTCCAGCGCCGGCTCAAGGTCAAGGTCTCCAGCGTCTACGACCGGCGCACGAAGGCCGCGGTCGTCCGCTTCCAGAAGCGCAAGAAGCTCACGGCGGACGGCATCGCGGGCCCGGTCACCCTCCGCGCGCTGGGCCTCGTCTCCAAGTCGTCGAACACGGGCAAGGCCTCCGAGGTCAAGCTGCCGGACACGATCCATCCGCGCTCGAAGGTTCTCCTCGACCTCATCGCCGAGTGCGAGTCCGGCGGGCGACTCGACGCCGTGAGCCCCGGCGGGACCTACCGCGGCAAGTACCAGTTCCACCGTGACACGTGGGCGAGCGTCGGCGGCACGATCGATCCGATCAAGGCGAGCGAGGACGAGCAGGACAAGCGCGCCTACGTCCTCTTCCGCCGTGCCGGCGTGAAGCAGTGGCCGACCTGCGGTCCCAAGGCGGCCGACGAGCGTCGCCGCCGCGAGGCCGCCGCCTCCTGACGAAGGTCCCGGCCGGCGCCCTCGCTCGGGAGCGAGGCGTCGGCGTCATCCCCAGCGCAGCGTCCGCGGTTCCTCCCGCATGCGCAGGGTGCGCGCGGGGACACCGGCGGCGACCGCGTTCGCCGGCAGGTCCCGGGTGACGACGGAGTTCGTGCCGACGATCGCGTTGTCGCCGACGGTGACGCCGCGCAGGAAGCACGCGCCGTATCCGATCCACACGTTGTGCCCGATGCGCACGTCGCGCTTGTAGATCCCCTGCAGCCGGATCGGGCGCTCGACCTCCACGACCCCGTGGTCGAAGTCGATGAGCATGACTCGGTCGGCGACGATGCACTCCCGACCGATCGACACGTGCTGGAACGCGCTCACGGTGCACTCCTGGCCGATCACGGTCTTCGCCCCGATCCGCACCTCGCCCTCGTGGGCACGGACCTTCGTCCCGTGCCCGAGCCACGACCAGCGGCCGAGGTGGACGACCGCGTCCGGGCCGATCTCGAACGTCACGCCCGGGCAGACGAACGCGAGCCCGTCGGTCCTCAGGCGCCCCCGCCAGCGCAGCTTGAGCCAGAGGAGGCGCAGCGCGAGACGCGCGTACTTCGAGTTGAGCATCCCGTTGCGGCGCAGGAACCGCAGGAGGACGAGCGGACCGCCGCCGCGGGGGGGCGGCGCGCCCCGGACGATCACGTCGGGGACGTCGGTGGGCGACGACATCGGGGCCTGCGGGGAGAGGACGGGGTCCACGCGCGCAGGGTACTGTCCGGCCCCCATGCCCGACGCCTCCACGCCTGCCACCAAGGGGACCCTCGCCGAGCGGCTGCTCGCCGGCGACAAGCGCGCGCTCGCCCGCGCGATCTCGCTCGTCGAGAACGATGATCCCGCCGGGTGGGACCTCGTCCGCGAGGTCTACCCGCACACGGGTCGCGCGTCGATCGTCGGGCTCACCGGGGCGCCCGGCGCGGGCAAGTCGACCCTCATCAGCGCGCTCACCAAGCTGCGCCGCGAGCAGGACCGCGACGTCGCCGTGCTCTCGATCGACCCCAGTTCCCCCTTCACCCACGGCGCCCTGCTCGGCGACCGGATCCGGCTCACCGACCACTTCCTCGATCCCGGGGTCTTCATCCGCTCGATGGCCAACCGGGGTGCGCTCGGCGGGCTCTCCGAGGCCGCGCTGCAGGCCGCGCTCCTCATGGACGCGGCGGGCAAGCAGGACGTCATGCTCGAGACCGTCGGCGTCGGTCAGGCGGAGATCGACGTCATCGACCACGCCGACAGCGTCGTGCTCGTCCTCATGCCGGGATCCGGGGACTCGATCCAGGCGTTGAAGGCCGGGGTCATGGAGATCCCCGACATCATCGTCGTGAACAAGGCCGACCACCCGATGACCGACACGATGGTCCGCGAGATCCGCTCCGTGCTCTCGCTCGCGCCGCAGGAGGGCTGGCGCGTCCCGATCATCAAGACGCAGGCCGCCCGCGGGATCGGCGTCGACGAGCTGATCGAGAAGCTCGACGAGCACCGGGCGTTCATCGAGGAGGAGGGCACGCTCTCCGAGCGGCGCCGGCGCAACCTCCGCAACGAGGTCCTCGCGATCTGCACGTCGAGGCTGCGCCGCCAGCTCGAGGAGCGGCTCCGCGAGGACGAGGAGTTCCAGGCGCTGCTCGAGAAGGTCGTGGCCCGCCGGCTCGATCCCGCGAGCGCGGCGACCGAGGTCCTCGCGCGGCTCGAGCCCGACGAGGCCTGACGCAGGAAGCCGGGCCCGCGCCGCCACTCGGACGGGCGGGCCCGAGGGCTACGCCTCGTCGCGGACCGTGCGCGTCGTGCAGCGCGCGCCGGCGCAGGCGCGGACGCGGACGGTGATGAGCCGATCGGCACGGTGATCGCCCCCGCGGGCGGTGACCGTGCGCGCCCACGTCGAACCGCGGTCGCGGCGGCCCTTGATCGTGCGGCCGCGGTAGATGAAGCGCACGCTCGTGACCGCACGGCCGCGCGCGCGGACCTCGGCGCGGAGCCGAAGGCGCTTCCCGGGGCGGGCGTCGACCTCCACCTCGGTGATGCGCGGCGCCCGCGGGGTCGTGCCGCCGGTCGTCCCCTGGGTCGGTGGCGAGTCGTCGGTCGTGGTGCCGGTGGTCGTCCCGGTCGTCGAGTCGGTCGTCGTCGTGTCGTCGTCGCCGTTCTTCGACACGGCGACGCCGGTGGCGCCTCCGAAGGCGAGGGCGACAGCGGCGATGGCGATCGACCGGCGCAGACCGAGCATGCGGTCGAGCGTAGGTCCGCGCGGACGAGCGGGCCTCCGCAGCCGCTGCGGATCCGCGTGCGGCGAACTACGGGGCCGGGGGGCTCCCGGGCGGTGACGCGTCCGAGACGTCGACCCAGATCGCCGCGGCGAGCGTCTCGCCGATGACGCGCTCGCCGCCGTCGAAGCGCACGGTGAGCGGCCCGCCGAACGGCTGGCGCCCCACGACGGCGAAGTCGTCGCCGGGGCCGACCCCCATGTCCGTGAGGTAGCGGAGCATCGCGGGATCACGGTCGCTGATGCGCCGCACGACCCCCTCGACGCCCGGCGCGAGCGAGGCGAGGTTCGTCGACGGCCCGTCGGCGACGTCGAGGTCGACGCCGGGGATGGGGTCGCCGTGCGGGTCGGTCGTCGGGTGGCCGAGCTTCGCCGCGATCCGCGCCTCGAGCTTCTCGCTGAGAACGTGCTCGAGCACCTCGGCCTCCTCGTGGACCTCGTCCCAGGGGACCTCGAGGACCTCGGCGAGGAACAGCTCGAGGAGCCGGTGGTGGCGGACGACCTCGAGGGCGACCTTCCGTCCGGACGCGGTGAGCCGCGCGCCGCGGTAGGGCTCGTGCTCGGCGAGGCCGAGCTCCCCGAGCTTGCGGACCATCGCCGACGCCGATCCCGCCGTGACCCCGAGACGCTCCGCGAGGGCCGTCGTCGTCACGGCGCCGCCATGCTGCTGCTCGAGGGCGTAGAGGGCCTTCGCGTAGTCCTCGATGGCGCTCGAGAAGGACACGCGGTGCAGCCTCTCACAATGAATGATTTTGGGAAGCCAAACATTTTGCTAAGTTGGAGCAGTGCTACGACGTATGAGCTTCCTCATCCCGATCGTCCTCGCCGCCGCCGTCATCGGCTGCGGAGCGGTCGACGACAGCTCGGCCGGGCGTGCGCCCTCGGCGGACGGGCTCGTCCGCGTGACGACGACGACGAACTTCGTCACCGACACCGTCCGGCGGGTCGGCGGGGACCGCGTGAAGGTCACCGGGCTGATGGGCCCTGGCGTCGACCCGCACCTCTACAAGGCCTCGGCGGGGGACGTGAAGACGCTCCGGGAGGCCGACCTCGTCGTGTACGTCGGCCTGTTCCTCGAGGGCAAGATGCAGGAGGTCCTCGAGCGCGTGGGCGAGAGCCGCCCGGTCGCCGCGATCACCCGGGACATGCCTCGCGAAGCGCTCCTGGACCCGCCGTCCGGTGCCCCGGAGGAGGAGGAGTACGACCCCCACGTGTGGTTCGACCCCGAGCTGTGGATCCGCGCGATCGACACGGTCGCCGACGAGCTGTCCGAGATCGACCCCGACGGCGCCGCGACCTACCGGGCGAACGCCGATGCCTACGCCGCCGAGGTGCGCGCGACCGACGCCGAGCTCAAGGCGCTGATCGAGAAGGTCCCGCCCCGAGCCCGCGTCCTCGTCACCTCGCACGACGCCTTCCGCTACTTCGGCCGCCACTTCGGGTTCGAGGTCGCCGCGATCCAGGGTCTCTCCACCGCGGCTGAGGCGACGACCGCCGACGTCAAGCGGGTCGCCGCCGTGATCGCGGAGCGCGAGCTCGGCGCGATCTTCGTCGAGTCCTCGGTGCCGCGCCAGACGATCGAGGCCGTCATCGCCGAGGCCGACCGGCGCGGGCAGCCCACCCGCATCGGCGGCGAGCTCTTCTCCGACGCGGCGGGTTCGGCCGGGACCCCGGAGGGCACGTACCTGGGGATGCTGCGCGCGAACGTGGAGTCGATCGTCGAGGGGCTGTCGTGAGCGCCCCGGGCCGTGCGGCGGCGCTCGAGATCCGCCGCATGACCGTCAGCTACGGCGCCCGGCCCGTGGTCTGGGACGTCGACGCGTCGTTCCCGGCAGGGCGGATCAGCGCGATCGTCGGGCCCAACGGCGCGGGCAAGTCGACGCTCCTGCGGGCCGCCCTCGGGCTCGTGCCGGCCGACGCGGGCCAGGCCTACGTGCTCGGCGAGCCGGCCCGTGCCGCGCGTCGCCGCCTCGCCTACGTGCCGCAGCGCGAGGCGGTCGACTGGGACTTCCCCATCACCGTGCGCGAGGTCGTCGAGATGGGGCGCTACCCGACGGTCGGCTGGCTGCGCCGGGTCCCGAAGCGCGATCGCGCGGTCGTCGAGGAGCAGCTCGAGCGGGTCGGGATGAGCGGCTTCGCCGACCGGCAGATCGGCCGGCTCTCCGGCGGGCAGCGCCAGCGGGTGTTCCTCGCCCGTGCTCTCGCGCAGGACGCGCAGGTCCTCCTCATGGACGAGCCGTTCGCCGGTGTCGACGCCCGGACGGAGTCGGCGATCCTGGATCTCTTCGAGGAGCTCCGCGCGGACGGGCGCTCGGTCGTCGTCGTCCACCACGACCTCGCGACGGTCCGGCGCCGCTTCGACCACGCTCTGCTGCTCAACGTCCGGGTCGTCGCCGAGGGGCCCGTGGCCGAGGCGCTGTCCGACGCTCAGCTGCGCCGCGCCTACGGAACCGGGACGACCGTCGGGGAGGAGGCTCCGACCCCTTGGGCCCGCTGATCGACCTCCTCCCGCTGCCGTACACGGACGCGGTCGTCGTCCTCGGCGCGGCGATCCTCGGTGTGACGGCGGCCGTGCTCGGCGCCTTCGCGGTCCTCCGCGAGCGCTCGCTCGTCGGGGATGCGCTGTCCCACGCGGCGCTGCCGGGCGTCTGCGTCGCGTTCCTCCTCACGGGCGCGAAGGACGTCGGCTCCCTCATGGCCGGAGCCGCGATCGCCGGATTCATCGGTGCCGCCGCGATCGTCGGGATCGAGCGGACCGGCCGGCTGCGGCCGGACGCGGCGATCGGCGTCGTCCTCTCGTGCTTCTTCTCCGTCGGCGTCGTGCTCCTCACCGCGATCGGCAACAGCGACAACGCCGGTCAGGCCGGGCTCGAGCGGTACCTGTTCGGCCAGGCCGCCGGCCTGCTGGAACGTGACCTCTACGTCATGGCCGCGCTCGGCCTCGCGGGCGTCGCCGTCGTCGTCGCGCTCCTGCGGGTCCTGCGCAGCACGCTGTTCGACCCGGCGTGGGCGGGATCGGTCGGGCTCCCCGTGCGCGCGCTCGACCTCCTCATGACCGGGCTCGTCGTCGTTGCGGTCGTCGTCGGGGTGCGCGCCGTCGGCGCCATCCTCATGGTCGCGATGCTCATCGTCCCGACCGTCGCCGCGCGGCAGTTCGTCGACCGGCTCTCGAGCGTCCTCGTCCTCGCCGCGTTCCTCGGCGCCGGGGTCGGCGTGAGCGGCGCGCTCCTGTCGATCCGCGGCGAGCTGCCGACCGGCCCGGTCATCGTGCTCGTCGGCGTCGGCCTCGTCGTGCTCGCCGTCCTCCTCGCTCCGGGCCGCGGGGTGCTGTGGCGCTCGCGGAGGCTCGCCGTGGACCGCCGCCGTCTCGCCTTCGAGGGGGTCCTCGTCGACCTCGAGACCGCGATGCACGCGGGCCCGCCGCCGACCGAACGCGAGCTCGCGCTCGCCTCGGGCAGGCCGCGAGGCGTCCTGCGCACGGCCCTCCGCGACCTCGACCGGGCCGGGATGCTCGTGCGCGAGGAGCAGCGACTGCACCTCACGGAGCCGGGCGCCGCGGCGGCCCACGCCGTCCTGGAGCGCCGCGACC
>JBFIDS010000022.1:0-16291 GCA_041603715.1 Paraconexibacter sp.
CGGCGGCGAGCCGCACCTTCCGGTCCCCGCCGACCTGCCGCACGCTCCGCCCGGCCCGGACGAGCGCGCCCGGCGTGCAGGGCACGCCTGTGCGTCTCGCGACCGCGACCGCGAGCAGCCGTGCGTGGTCGATGCCGCGGGAGCGGCGGCGCTCCGGATGCGCGGGCACGGGCACGATCACGCAGGGAGCGACGAGGAGACCCGCCGGGGCGTTGGTCGCCATCGCGGCCGCGAGGAGATCCGCCGCGGCGGTGCGCCGGCGGACCTTGAGGGCGAGCACGAGGTCGCGCGCGGATCCCTCGTGGGCGAACGGCGCCCAAGAGGACGAGAACGCCTGCCGCGCCGCGGGGCAGCGCCGGTCGCAGTGGTCCGGCAGCCCACAGCGGGCGCATCGCTGCTCGGTGAGCCACGGGAGCTCCCGGCGGCACCCGCCACAGAGGTCCCGTCCGGCCGTCCCGCACACGAGACAGACCGGCGGGACGAGGAGCTCACGGAGCACGCGGAGCGACACCCCGACATGCTCGCCCGGGCGGCTGTCACGGTGCCACACCCGTCTGCGACGATCCTGCGGCATGACTCCGGACTCCTCGTGGACGTTCAGCCCAGGGCCGGTGCTCCTCATCCTGCTCCTGCTCGGCGCGTACCTCTGGCGCTGGCGCGAGGTCCGCGCGACGCCGGACGGCGCGCGCCACGCCCCGGTCTGGCGCCTGTGCGTCTTCCTCACGGGGATCGTCGTGCTCGCGGGCGCGATCCTCTCGCCGCTCGACGCCCTCGGCGAGCAGATCTTCGCGATGCACATGGTGCAGCACGTCCTCCTCATCGACGTCGTGCCGATCCTCCTGCTCCTCGGGCTCACGAAGGTGATCCTGCGGCCGATGACGAGGGCGCTGCACCCCGTCGAGCGGCGGGCGGGCTGGTTCGGCGGGCCGGTGTTCGCGGTCGTCCTCTACGTCGGCGTGATGTGGATCTGGCACATCCCGGCTCTCTACGACGCCGCGGTCGAGAACGAGACCGTGCACGTCCTCGAGCACGTCGCGTTCACGTTCGGGGGCGGCCTCTACTGGTGGCACCTCCTCTCCCCCATCCGCTCGCGGCTCGCGATCGGCGGGCTCGCGCCCGTCGTCTACATGGTCACGACGAAGGTGCTCGTCGGCATCCTCGGAATCTTCCTCACCTTCGCCCCCGACGCGCTCTACGACGTCTACGTCGAGCAGCCCGAGTACTGGGGCCTCAGCGCGACCGACGACCAGGCCCTCGCCGGGGCGATCATGGCGATCGAGCAGTCGATCGTCATGGGCATCGCGCTCGCCTTCCTCTTCATCCGCGCACTCGCGGAGAGCGACCGCGCCGACGAGCGCGCGGACCGCCTCGAAGACATGTGACGCACACGTTCCGAAGTGGCCGCTGCGGTCCCGCCCGGCGCCACCCTGGGGTTGATGCATCCCAGCGACCCTGAGCGTCGTCCGTTCGCTTCACCCTCTCCGCTGACGGTGCGCCCCGGATGGGTGCTGTGGACGGTGCGCGAGCTCCTCGCGCGGATCGGGCCGCAGAGGGTGGCGCACGCTGACGACCCTCACGGTCGTTCGCGTGCATCACCCCGTCCCGGCTGCGCCGCGCGCGCCCGCGACGCCGCGGGCGCACGCGCCCGCGCCTGCGCCTGCGCCTGCGGTGCCGCTAACTCGGACGGAGAGCGGCGGCGTCGCCGGCGATCGCGCCCACGAGGATGGCCCCCGGCGCGATCGTCGTGCCCGGCAGGACGATCGAGTCCTTCAGGCGCGCGCCGTCCCCGATGACGCTGTGGTCGCCGATGACGCACGGCCCCGTGAGGGACACGTCACCGCCGATGCGCACGTCGCGGCCGATCCACACCGGCGGCTCGACCAGGGCGGCGCCGTCCAGCGAGGAGCCCTCCCCCAGGACGACCCCCTCGGCGATCTCCTCACCGGGAGCGCGGAGGTCGAGCGCGCCGGTCATCGCGTCGAACGTCCCCTGCTTGAGCTCGGCGAGCGATCCGACGTCGTTCCAGTACTCCTCGCCGATGTCGTGCACGTGGAAGGGCACGTCGTTCTCGAGCAGAGCCGGGAAGACGTCGTTGGCGAAGTCGACGAAGTCGTCGGGCTTGAAGTAGTCGAAGATCTCGGGCTCGAACAGGTAGATGCACGTGTTCGCGAGGTCGCTGAGCGCCTCGTCGGGGTGCGGCTTCTCCTGGAAGGCGCTGATCCGGCCCTCGGAGTCGTGGACGATGACGCCGTACTCCTGCGTGTCCGTGACCTTCTTCGCCGCGATCGTCGCGATCCCGCCCGCCTGCTTGTGGCGGTCGAGGAAACGCGCGATGTCGATGTCGGTGAGCGCGTCGCCGGAGAAGATGAGGAACGTCTGGTCACCGAGGAAGTCGCGACAGCGCCGCACCCCGCCGGCCGTCCCCGAGAGCTCCTCCTCGACGACGTACTCGATGCGGTCGCCGAAGTGCCCGCGGATCGCCTCCGGGAAGTAGTGGAGGTTCGCGATGATCTCGCTGATCCCCGCGCGCTCGAGGTGGTCGACGATGTGCCCCATCACCGGGCGGTCGAGGACCGGCACCATGGGCTTGGGGATCTCGTGGGTGAGGGGCCGCAGGCGGGTGCCGAGGCCGGCGGCGAGGACCTGTGCTCGGATGTCCATATCTGGTCCTGACGCTAGCTGATCGGGGGAACGGCGCTGTGGCGGCGGGGCCGGGCGCTCACGGCGCGGGCACCCAGCTCGCCCGGTAGGCGACCTGGTCGGCGGTCGGCTCGTCGTGGCGGACCCCGAGCGAGGCGAGCTTGAGCCGCGCGATCTCGCGATCCACGCGCTCGGGCACCGGGTGGACCCCGGGGCCCAGCTCGTCACTGCGCAGGACGAGCTCCTCGGCGGCGAGCGCCTGGTTGGCGAAGCTCATGTCCATGACCGCGGACGGGTGCCCCTGTGCGGCGGCGAGGTTCACGACACGCCCCTGCGCGAGGAGGTTGAGGCGCCGGGGCGGGCCGGACGACGAGCCCGCGAGCTCGTACTGCTCGACGAGCGGGAGGACCTGGCGCGGCGGACCGGCGGCCGCCGCCGTGAGCGCGGCGATGTCGATCTCGACGTCGAAGTGCCCCGCGTTGGCGAGGACCGCGCCGTCCTTCATCACCGCGAAGTGCTCGGCGCGCAACGCCCCGACCACGCCGGTGACGGTGAGGAAGATGTCGCCGCGCTCGGCCGCCTCGAGGGCGGGCATGACGTCGTAGCCCTCCATGCGAGCCTCGAGCGCGCGCCGCTCGTCGACCTCGCAGACGATGACGCTCGCGCCCATGCCGCGGGCGCGCTGCGCCACGCCCTTGCCCGTCCACCCGTACCCGAGGACGACGATCGTGCGCCCGGCGAGAAGGAGGTTCGTCGCGCGCAGGAGGCCGTCGAGCGTCGACTGGCCCGTTCCGTAGCGATCGTTGAAGACGCGCTCGGTGAGCGCCTCGTTGACCGCGATGACCGGGCAGGCGAGGTTGCCCTCGGCCTCGAGCGCCCTCAGCCGCACGAGTCCGGTCGTCGTCTCCTCCGTGCTGCCGAGCATCTCTCGCAGGACGGCGGGGTGCGCGGCGTGGATGACGCTCACGAGGTCGGCGCCGTCATCGAGGGTGATGCGCGGAGCGCGGGCGACGAGCGCCTGGACGTGCCGAACGTAGGTGTCGATGTCCTCGCCGCGACGCGCGTGGACCTCCGCGCCCTCATGGACGACGAGCGCCGCGGCGACGTCGTCCTGGGTCGAGTGCGGGTTGGCCGAGCAGAGCGCGACGTCCGCGCCCCCGGCGAGGAGGGCCCGGACGAGGTTCGCCGTCTCCGCCGTGACGTGGAGGCACGCGGCGACGACGATCCCCTCGAACGGGCGCTCGACGGCGAAGCGCTCGCGGAGCGCGGCGAGGACCGGCATCTGGGCGTCCGCCCAGACGATCCGGTCCCGCCCCGCATCCGCGAGCGTGAGGTCGGCGACGTCGGAGATGACCGACCCCTGCTCCCCGGCTCGGGTGGGGCTAGTAGCGGTAGTGGTCGGGCTTGTACGGACCCTCGACCGGGACGCCGATGTAGTCGGCCTGCTCCTGGGAGAGCGGCGTGAGGTTGACGCCGAGCGCGTCGAGGTGCAGGCGCGCGACCTTCTCGTCGAGGTGCTTGGGCAGCACGTACACGCCGATCGGGTACTCGTCGGTCTTCGTGAACAGCTCGATCTGGGCGATCGTCTGGTTCGTGAACGAGTTGCTCATCACGAAGGACGGGTGACCCGTCGCGTTGCCGAGGTTGAGGAGGCGGCCCTCGGAGAGCACGATGATCGAGTGGCCGTCGGGGAACTTCCACTCGTCGACCTGCGGCTTGATGTTGATCCGCTCGATGCCCTCGGTGCGCTGCAGCCCCGCGATGTCGATCTCGTTGTCGAAGTGACCGATGTTGCCGACGATCGCGTTGTGCTTCATCCGCGCCATGTCGGCCGCCGTGATGATGTCCTTGTTGCCCGTCGTCGTGATGAAGACGTCGGCCTTGTCGACCTGGTTCTCCAGCGTGTCGACCTGGTAGCCCTCCATCGCCGCCTGCAGCGCGCAGATCGGGTCGACCTCGGTGACGATGACGCGGGCGCCCTGGGCCTTCAGCGAGGCCGCCGAGCCCTTGCCGACGTCGCCGTAGCCGCACACGAGCGCGGTCTTGCCGGCGAGCATCACGTCGACGGCGCGGTTGATGCCGTCGACGAGCGAGTGGCGGCAGCCGTAGAGGTTGTCGAACTTCGACTTCGTCACGGAGTCGTTGACGTTGATGGCCGGGAACAGCAGCTTGCCGTCGCGGTGCATCTCGTACAGGCGGTGGACGCCCGTCGTCGTCTCCTCGGTGACGCCCTTGATCTCGGCGGCGACCTTCGTGTACCGCTCGGGGTCCTCGGCGAGGGACTTCTGGAGCAGCGTGAGGAAGATCTCGAACTCCTCCGAGCCGCCGGTCGAGGGGTCGGGGACCTCGCCCGCGGCCTCGAACTCCTTGCCCTTGTGGATGAGCATCGTGGCGTCGCCGCCATCGTCGAGGATCATGTTCGCGAACTTGCCCTCGGGCCAGTTGACGACCTGCTCCGTGCACCACCAGTACTCCTCGAGCGTCTCGCCCTTCCAGGCGAAGACGGGGACGCCCTGGGGCTCGTCGGGCGTGCCGTTCGGCCCGACCGCGACCGCGGCGGCGGCGTGGTCCTGCGTCGAGAAGATGTTGCACGAGCACCAGCGCACCTCGGCGCCCAGCGCCGTGAGCGTCTCGATGAGGACCGCGGTCTGGATCGTCATGTGGAGCGACCCGATGATCCGGGCGCCGGCAAGCGGCTGCGAGGGTCCGAACTCCTCACGGGTCTTCATGAGGCCGGGCATCTCGTGCTCGGCCAGCTGGATCTCCTTGCGGCCGTAGGCAGCGAGGGAGAGGTCGGCGACTCGGAAGTCGCTCGGGGACAGAACCGTGGTGGGGGTGCTCATCGTGTCCTTGCGTTCGTTCTAGGTGGAGGGCGTCGCCCCGGCCGCAGCCAGGAGTCGCGAGTGCTTGTCCTGCTCCCAGCGGAGCCAGTCGCTCGCCGGGACGTGCTGCGGACGCGCGACCTGGGCCTCGAACCACGCATCGACCGCCGACCGCAGCTCGCGGTCGCGGCGCATGCGCAGGGCGAAGCCGATCTCGCCGAGGCCGACCTCGTGGGTCTCGAGCAGCTCGCGCAACGTACGCAGCCGCTGCAGCTCGGCGGGACCGTAGAGGCGGTACCCGCCGGCCGAGCGCGGGGGCTCGATGAGCCCGAGTCGCTCGACGTAGCGGAGCATGCGCGGGGACCAGCCCGTCGTCTCCGCCGCCTCGTTGATCGTCAGCGCGTCCATGGAACGGGGGCAACCTTACCACGATCGTGTCAAGGTTGCCGGGGCCTCCGCGAGGCCGGGCGCCGGCGCGCGTGTCTCAGCCCGCCGCGAGCTCCCCCTTGAGCTGGTCGATCGAGGACGTCGGCCCCGGGTCCTCGCCCCGCAGCACGGCGATGTAGAGGGAGACGAGGTCCCCGAGCAGGATCAGGCTGAGGACGCGCTCGGCGCTCGTCTCACCGACCGAGGAGACGACGTGCGTCGAGGCCACGTGCGGCTCGACGATCTGCCGCGTGAGCTCGGTACGACCGGCCATCCGCGGATGGCAGTCGGCGTCGTCGAGGAAGATCGCGCTGAACGGTCCGAGGCCCTGGGCGCCCTCCCAGCCCTGGAGCTCGTGGTGGTCGAGCTCGGGCAGCTCGTGGGAGAAGGCCGGGGTCTTCGCGTTCGCGTTGATCTGGGTCTTCCAGCGGTAGGCGGCGGGCCCGGTCGTGCCCGAGCCGTAGATGACCGGGATCGTGCCGTGCAGCGCCCGCGCGAGGGTCTTCGCCCGGCCGTCCTGCGGCCCGTCGGGCCCCCACGCGTCCACGAGCTCCTCGAGGTGCTCGGCCGCGACGTCGAGCTCCGAGGCGAGCCGCGGCGCGGCGCCGCACGCGGCGGCGACCTCGAGCGCGGCGACGATCATGTAGCCGATCGCGGCGCGCGACCGCAGGCCGCCGGCGACCGGGATGACCGGGACCCCCTCGGCGCGGGCGAGCTTGGCGAGCTTCCCGCCGGACGTCGCCACGACGCGAGGCGCGCCGAGGTGGCCGGCGGACTCGAAGCATGCGAGCACCTCCTCGGTGTTCCCCGAGTAGCTCGCGCACAGGACGGTCGTGTCGGGCGTCGTCCACGCCGGGAGCCCGTAGTCGCGGGTGAGGAGGATGGGACGCACGGCGCGGTCCCCGAGCATCGCGCGGGCGAGGAGACCTCCGAGCCCGGAGCCGCCCATGCCCGCGACGACGAGCCCGCCCGCCGTGTCGCCGGGGGCGATGTCGGCGGACTCGGCCATCCACAGCGCGTCGCGGACGTGCTCCGGCAGCGCGAGGATGTCGGTGACCTGGTCGGACTGGTCGACCCGCCCGACGGCGGCCCGGTCGAGCGTCGTGTCCTGCGTGGTGCTCATGTCTCTCCCTTTAGAAACGGATCGCGCCGTCGCCGACGGTGGTTCCGGGGAACAGCTTGACACCTCGGCTCAGGAGGTTGTCCGCTCCCACCGAGACCCCCTCGCCGAGCACCGTCCCGTCCTCGACGACCGACCCGCGGCCGATCGTGACCCGCGGTGAGAGGATCGCGTCCGACACGCGGGCGTTCTCGCCGATCACCCCGCCGTCGAGGACGACGCTCCCCTGCACCGAGGCGCCGGCGCCGACGCTCACGCCGCGGCCGAGGACGACGTTCGGCCCGACGGTCGCCCCGGCGGCGACCGTCGCGTCCTGCTCGATGAGGACCGGGGGCAGGACCGTCGCCCCGTCGGCGACGAGGCCGTCGACGAGCGCGCCGTCGGTGAGGCGGTCGAGGACGCCGGTGCGCACCGCGCCCGAGAGGATGTCCGCCGACCCCTGCAGGTACCGCTGGGGGGTGCCGATGTCGAGCCAGTAGGCGCCCCGCCCGGCGTAGCCGAAGAGCCCGTCGCCCACGAGCGCGGGCCAGACCTCCCGCTCGATCGAGACCTTGCGATCGGGCTCGATCATGTCGAGGACCGAGCGCTCCAGGACGTAGATGCCCGCGGAGATGAGGTACTCGCTCACGCCCTCGAGCTGGTCGGGGCCCGGCTTCTCGAGGAACCCGGTGACCTCACCGTCGTCCTTCGTGAGGACGAGCCCGTAGGCGGACGGGTCCTCCACGGGGACGAGCCCGAGCGTCCCGGTCGCCCCGGTGCGCTCGTGCTGGGCGAGCTGCGCCCCGACGTCGACGTCGGTGAGGACATCCCCGTTCAGCATGAGGAAGCGATCCTCGAGGAGGTCCTCGGCGAACTTCAGCGCCCCCGCCGTCCCCCGCGGCTCGGGCTCCTGGAGGTACCGCAGCCGGATCCCGTACTCCGAGCCGTCGCCGAGCGCCGCCCGGACCGCGTCGGGGAGGAAACCGCACGCCATGATCACGTCGTCCACGCCGTGACCGGCGAGCCACTGGAGCATGTAGGCCATGAACGGCCGGTCGACGAACGTGACGATGGGCTTCGGGACCCCGGAGGTGAGCGGACGCAGCCGCGTCCCTTCTCCTCCGACGAGGATGACTGCCTGCACGGGGACTCCTCTTCCTGACGTTCCGGTGTCGCGACCTATTCGGGCCGCCCCCGGCCGATGCCCTCGTACGTGAGTCCGGCCGCCCGCACGGCCTCCTGATCGAGCGCGTTGCGCCCGTCGACGACGAGCGTGCCGTTCATCGACTTCGCAACGCTGGGCCAGTCCAGCTCCCGGAACTCGTCCCACTCGGTGACGAGCACCGCGGCGTCGGCATCCTGAAGCGCCTCCGTCGCAGCCTCGGCGAACCGGACTCCCTGGATGAGCTTGCGCGCCTCGTCCTCGGCGATCGGGTCGTAGGCGCTCACGATCGCCCCCGCGGCCTGCAGGCGGGCGCTCAGCACGAGCGACGACGCCTCGCGCATGTCGTCGGTGTTCGGCTTGAAGGCGAGGCCCAGCAGCGCGATGCGCTTGCCGACGAGCGAGCCGAGATGCTTCTCGAGCTTGCCGATGACACGGCGCTTCTGCAGTTCGTTGACCTCGATCACCGAGTTGAGGAGCTGGAAGTGGTAGCCGCTGTTCCCCGCGAGCTGCTTGAGGGCGGTGACGTCCTTCGGGAAGCAGGACCCGCCGAAGCCGATCCCGGCCTGGAGGAACTTGGGGCCGATCCGCGAGTCGAGGCCCATGCCCTTGGCGACCTCGATGACGTCGGCGCCCGTCTCCTCGCACACGTTGGCGATCTCGTTGATGAAGCTGATCTTCGTCGCGAGGAACGCGTTGGCGGCGAGCTTCACCATCTCGGCGCTCGCGATGTCGGTGCGGACGAGCTCGCCGGGTCCCTGACCCCCGTTGGCGGGCGTGAGGAGCGGCCGGTAGAGGTCGACGACGGCGTCGCCCGCCCAGTCTCCGTCGTCGCCGACGACGACGCGGTCGGGCTCCATGAAGTCCGAGATCGCCGAGCCCTCCTTGAGGAACTCGGGGCACGACACGTACCGGAAGCCGCTCTTGCCCTGCTCGGCGAACAGCCGCTTGATGGCGCGTCCGGTCCCGCAGGGAACCGTCGACTTCATGACGAGCGCGTGCTCCTCGGAGGGCGGCATCGAGCCCACGACGGCGTGCACGGCGGAGAGGTCGGCGTCGCCGGAGTACGTCGGCGGCGTGCCGACCGCGACGAACAGCAGCCGCGCGCCCTCGAGCGCCGTGGCGATGTCCGTCGAGAAGTGGAGGCGCTCGCGGTTGCGCGCGATCATCTCGGCGAGACCCGGCTCGTAGATCGGCACCTCGCCGGCCTCGAGACGCTCGATCTTGCCGGCGTCGATGTCGACGCAGTGGACCTCGTTCCCGAGCGCGGCGAATCCCGCCGCGGTGACGAGTCCGACGTAGCCGGTGCCGATGACGCCGATGGGCTCTCGTGTGCTCATGCGGCCGGGAAGGCTAGCGACCGCGGGACGCGTCCGCCGGATCGGGCGACCCCGGGCTCACTTCGCGCCCACGCGGGTGAGCGAGCCGGCGATGCCGAGCATCTGCGTGTTCGTGAGGGTCTGGAGGAGCGTGTTCGTCACCCAGTAGGTCGCCCGCTCGGTGCGCCACGCGACGAGCCGCAGGCGCTTGCCGTCGAAGTGCAGCTCGTAGGTACGGCCGCCGATCTTGCGCTTCTCGGACGGGTTGTCGAGGATCGGCGGCGCCTTCCAGCTCGTGCCCTGGATGCCGTAGTACTGGCCGATCCCGGGCGCGGAGACGACCATGCGGTACGCCCGGTACTTCGTGCGCCCGCGGTCGAAGATGTCGTAGGCGCGCATATCGCGCGAGACGTACCGGGACCCGATCGCCGCGAGCTTCGGGTAGTAGACGGGGAACGCGAGCTTGGTCCCGAGACGGATCGCCTCGTCCTCGGCCGCGCGGCGTGCGTTGAAGAGGCCCTTCGGGACGCTGCCGGAGCGCCGCTTGCGCTGGGACCGTTCCCGAGAGCGGTCCTTCTCCGTCTTCTTCGGCTCACCTCGGCCGCCGTCGGAGCCACGGGCGTTCATGAACCGCTCTGCGGCTGCCTTCACGGCGTTGTCGCTCGCGCGCAGGAGGCCGCTCTCGTCCTCCTCCTGGAGGGTCACGCTCACCTCCTGCAGCGGGTTCTTCGAGCTCTCGAAGACGAGCTTGAGGAGCCGGAGGATCGCGCTCGTGCCGCGGATGTCCGTCTGCGTGTAACGGGCGAAGATCTTCAGGAGCTCCTCGCGGTCGCCGAAGATCTCCGAGACGCCGATCTGGTCCTTCGCCTGGCGCAGGAAGTCCTGCTGGCGCGCCGCGCGGACGACGTCGGAATCGAAGTGCCGGTAGCGGACGTAGTCGAGGGCGTCCTGCCCACACAGACGCTGGTAGCCGGCCTCGACGTCGATCGTCGCGTAGTTCGGCCCGCCGCCGTTGGGCGGCATGTTGTCGTTGAAGTACTTGCGATCGATGTCGGCATAGACGCAGCCGAGGCGGTCGACCGCGCGGCGGAACCCACCGAAGTTGATGTTCACGACGTGATTGATCGGCACGCCGAGGAGCCGGCGCACCGTCCGCACCGTGAGGGCGGGGCCACCGAGTGCGTAGGCGCTGTTGATGCGGTCCCGGCCGTACCCCGGGATGTCGACGACGAGGTCGCGCGGGAGCGACATGACCGCGGTCGCGCCCTTCGACGGGTCGAGTCGCACGAGGATGATGGTGTCGGACCGCACCGGGTTCTTCTGAACGCGATCGATGTAGCGCTGATCGGAGCCGAGGATGACGATCGTCTGCGGCTTGCCGGCGTCGACCTCGTCGAGGACGTTCTTCGTCGCCTCCGAGCCCTCGAGCCCGGGGATCGGGGAGGAGAACTCCTCGAAGATGTCGGCGGCGCGATCGACCTCGAGGATGACGGCGGTCGCGCTCGAGACCGTCGCCATGAGCGCGATGACCAGCGCCCCGAGCGCGAAGCGCTTGTAGAGCGAGCGGGCCAGGCGCGGAGGTCCGTCCGGGGGCGTGGTCATGAGCCCTCGAACCTCTGGAGCGAGGCGGCGATGCCGAGCATCTGATCGTTGGACAGGTTCGTCGTCAAGGTGTTCGAGACCCAGTAGACCGCGCGATCCGTGCTCCACGCCACGAACCGCAGTCGTGAGCCGTCGCGGTAGAGGCGCAGACGGCGTCCGTTCACGATACGCGTCGAGGTGGGCTTGGCGAGCAGCGGCGGCGTCTTCCAGGTCGTTCCCTGGACGCCGTAGTACTGCCCCTCGAGTTGATTGTGCACCATCACGAGCCGGTACGCGCTGTGCTCCTTGCCCGCGCGGTCCCGGATCTTGTAGACGTGCGGATGGGGATCCTGCGTCGTGAACCGGGCCGGCCGGGTGGCACGGACGGGGAAGTAGAGGGGGAACCCGACGCGCCCGCTCGCGACGGTGCGGGCGACCTCGTTCTCTCCCTCCTCCCGTGCGCGCCGCAGGAGCGAGAGGTCGACCTTGCGCTTCTTCGGCTTCGCCTTCTCCTTCTTCCCGTCGCTCTTCCCTTCGCCCGACGGCGAGGACCCCGTCGTGTCGTCCTCGTCCTCGTCCTCCTCCTCGGAGGGCACCCGCGGGCTCTCGCTCTCCGGCGGGTCGAGGAAGCGAGCGACCGCGCGGTCGCTCGCGAACTGCTCCGCGACGACGTACTCGATCTCGCCCTCGGTCGTGAAGGCGGCAGGGAACGGCACCTGGCGCACCGGCTTGCGCGCGGAGAAGAGCGCGAGCTTGAGAACGCTCTCGAGCCCGGTCGCCGAGCGGAGGAACTCGTCGGTCTGGACCGAGTCGGTGAAGATGTCGAGCAGCTTGTCGCGGTCCTCGAACAGGCTCGAGGTCGAGACCTGGTCCTTCATCGCGCGGAGGAAGTCCTGCTGGCGGGCGGCGCGGACGAGGTCGTTGTCCGCGTGGCGGAACCGCACGTAGTCGAGCGCCTTCTGCCCGCACAGCCGCTGGTAGCCCGGCTCGATGTCGATCTCGGCGTAGTGCTGGCTGACCGGGAGACCCTCGTTGGAGTGGAAGTAGCGACGGTCGATGTCGGCGTAGACGCAGCCGACGAGCGACACGGCCTTGCGGAACCCGCCGAACGTCGCGTTGAGGATGTGGTTGATCTCGATCCCGAGCAGCTCCTGGAGCGTCTGCGAGGTGAGCGACGGCCCGCCGAGCGCGTAGCTCTCGTTGAGCTTCGCGGTCCCGTGACCGGGGATCTCGACCCTCAGGTCGCGGGGGATCGAGAGGACGCTCGTCACCGGCTCGTCGGGGTCCAGGCGCACGAGCATCATCGTGTCCGACCGGGCGGGGAGGCTCTCCTTCAGCGCCGGGTTGTTCTTCTTGAGGTCGGAGTACCGGCGATCGGAGCCGAGGAAGAGGAACGTGCGCGCATCGCCCGCCTCGGCCTTCGTCACGGCCGGCGCCTTCGCCTCCTGCTCGAACTTCGCCGGCGCCACCGGGATCGGATCGAAGCTCTTGGCGACCGAGTCGAGCTCGGCGATCCCCGCGGTCGCGACGGCGAGCGCCGAGCACACCGTGATGATCGCGGCCGCGACCGCGCCGCGGAGTAGGAGCCCGCGCCCCGCGTGCGGGGGCGGATCGTCCTGGGGCGGAGGAACGGGGCCCGGCGGGAACGCCGTCACGCGGCCCCGCCGCCGTCGACCACGCCCTCACCGGCATCGGCTCGTCGGCCGCCGTCGATCGCGCGCAGGCCCTCGTCGTAGCGGGCCAGCCAGTCCGGGAGCGTGCGCACGAAGTCGCCGAGCGCCTGCCGGTAGCGCTCGAGCGACGTGATCGAGACCCATTCCTCGGGCCCGTGGTGACCCCCGCCGACCGGACCGAACTCGACGGCGGGCACGCCGGCCTCCAGGAACGAGACCGCATCGCTGGCGCCGTCGCGCCCCACGGACAGCGCCTCGCCGCTGATCGCCCCGCTCACCGCGTCGCGAAGCGCGAGGACGAACGGGTTCTGCCGGCTCACGATCGCCGGCGGGCGGGTGAAGCACTTCACGATCTCGAGGTCCCCGATCGCGCGGACCTGCGCGAGGATCGCTCCCGGGTCCTGCGTCGGGAGGTAGCGGATGTCGACGTCCATGAAGCACTCGTCGGGGACCTTGTTGAACGCGTCGCCGCCCTCGATCCGCGCGAGGTTGATGGAGGGACGGTCGAACATGTCCGAGCTCTCACGACCGAACGGCAGCGTCTCGATGCGCCGATAGGCGTCGTGGGCCTTGAGGATCGCGTTGTCACCGAGCCACGGCGTGGATCCGTGGGCGGCGGTCCCCGTCACCCGGCAGCGGATCGCGAGGACCCCCTTCGCCTCGATCCCCACGTGGAGATCTGTCGGCTCGCCGGTGATCGCGAAGTCCGCGCTCAGCCCCTCGGAGACGAGCCGGTCGGTGGCGCGGTCGTCGACGTCCTCGGACTCCTCGTCGGGCACGCAGAGGAAGAGGACGCGGACGCCGTCCTGCTGCGCGGCGTCGCTCGTGGCGAGCATCATCGCCGCGAGGGCGCCCTTCATGTCGTAGGCGCCCCGACCGATGAGCCGGTCCCCCTCGACCTCGGGCGTGAACTGCTCCACGTAGGCGGGGACGACGTCGAGGTGACCGTGGAAGACGACGAGCGGACCGCTCTCGGGCCCCGCCTCGGCGATGACGACGGGCAGGCCGTTGTGATCGCGGTGGGTGACGGCCACCTCGCGCGATTCCAGCCAGCCCTTGACGAACGCCGCGGCGGCGCCCAACTCATCCGCCCGGGACGTGTCGTACGTCATCAGGCGCTCGGCGAGAGACCGGGCGTCCATCGTGGCAGGGTAGCCGACCGGCCGGATCCCCCCGGCGGCATGCCCGCGGCCGGCGGCGCGCGCGGCCCCGTTGACCGCCCGCGCGCTCGTCGCCCGCGGGGCGCGCCCCGTCCTCGCGGCCCGCAGCGCCGCGAAGCTCTCCGCGCTCTCGGAGTCGCTCGGGGGGCTGGAGACCGCGGTCGCGGTGTGACCCGGCCCGAGTCCGTCCGGAGCCTCGTCGGCCGCGGGGACGTCCTCGTCTCCACCGTCGGGCCGTTCAGCCGGTGGGGCGGTCCCGCGGTCGAGGCCGCGATCGCCGCGGGCGCGCACTACATCGACTCCACGGGCGAGACGCCGTTCATCCGCGCCGTCTTCGAGGACCACGGTCCGCGCGCCGCGGCCGCCGGGTGCGGCCTCATCACCGCGTTCGGCTACGACTGGGTTCCCGGGAACCTCGCCGGCGGGCTCGCGCTGAGCGAGGCGGGCGAGCGCGCGGCCCGCGTCGAGATCGCCTACTTCATGACCGGCGGCTCCGGCGGGGCGTCCGACATGAGTGGCGGTACGCGCGCGAGCATCGTCGAGGCCCTCACCTCCCCGGCGTTCGCGTTCCGGGGCGCGCGGATCGTGACGGAGCGCGGCGCGAAGCGCGTCGCGCGGTTCGAGGTGCGTCCGGGGCGCTGGAAGCCGGGGATCTCGGTGGGCTCGAGCGAGCACTTCGCCCTCCCCCGCCTCGCCCCGAACCTGCGCGACGTCGATGTCTACCTCGGCTGGTTCGGCCCGGCGTCGCGGCCGCTGCAGGTGATGTCGGCGGTCAACGCGCCGCTGCTTCGCATCCCGGGGGTTGCCGCGGCCATCAAGGGGCTCGGGGCCCGCGTGGTGAAGGGCTCGACCGGTGGACCCGACGAGGCCGCGCGCGCGGCGAGCGGGTCGCTCGTCTTCGCGACTGCCTACGACAGCGTGGGCAACGAGCTCGCGAGCGTCCGCCTGAGCGGCGTCAACGGCTACACGTTCGCCGCGGACATCCTCGCCTGGGGCGCGGTCACCGCCGCGGAGGGCGGCCTGCGCGGCGTCGGGGCGCTCGGGCCCGTCGACGCGTTCGGGCTCCAGGAGCTCGAGGACGGCGCGCGCGGGGCGGGGATCACGCGCGCCTGAGGGCAGCGCCCAGCGTGCGTCGGGAGGGTCACCCGCGCCGCGAGCGACCGCTGCGCGGCTCCATGCACGCCGCAGCGAGCACGGAGCGGCACAGCGTGAGAGCTACTGCGCGCGGTCCTCGGCGACCGCGAGGAACATCTCCCAGCGGCGCTTGTCGCGGATCGCGACCTGCTGCGCCTCGGTCTGGGGCTCGGCCGCGTTGAACGCCGCCTCCGCCTTCGCGAGCTTCTCGCGCAGGTCGGCGACGTCGAGCTCGTCGGGCTTGAGGGCCTCCTCGGTGAGGATGAGCACCCGACCCTCGGCGACCTGGACGTACCCCTCGCCCTGCGCGTAGCGCAGGGGAGGAGCGTCCTCCTTCTCGTAGAGACGCAGTTCGGCCGGTGTGAGCATGCCGAGGAGCGGCGCGTGCTGCGCACGGATGCCGATCGAGCCGGTCTCCGTGCGCGTCGACACCATCTCCACGTCGCCCGAGTAGATCTCGCCCTCGGGCGTGAGGACCTCGACGGGGAAGGTCGCGTGCGCCACGGCTACGCCTTCGCCGCGGCCACGACGTCGTCGATCGTGCCCTTGAGGTAGAAGGCGCGCTCGGGCAGGTCGTCGTGCTGACCCTCGAGGATCTCCTTGAAGCCGCGGATCGACTCGGCCACCGGGACGTACGCGCCCGGGGTGCCGGTGAACTGCTCCGCGACGTGGAACGGCTGCGAGAGGAACCGCTCGATGCGCCGTGCGCGGCCGACGACGAGCTTGTCCTCCTCGGAGAGCTCGTCGATGCCGAGGATGGCGATGATGTCCTGGAGCTCCGTGTAGCGCTGCAGGAGCTCCTTCGTGTCGTTGGCGACCTTGAAGTGCTCCTCGCCGAGGATGTCGGGCTTGAGGATCGTCGAGGTCGAGTCGAGCGGATCGACCGCCGGGTAGATCCCCTTCTCGGAGATCGCCCGCGAGAGGACCGTCGTCGCGTTGAGGTGGTTGAACACCGACGCCGGGGCGGGGTCGGTGATGTCGTCCGCCGGGACGTAGATGGCCTGCACGGAGGTGACCGAGCCCTGGCGCGTCGACGTGATGCGCTCCTGCAGCTGGCCCATCTCGGACTCGAGCGTCGGCTGGTAGCCGACCTGCGAGGGCATCCGGCCGAGGAGCGCCGAGACCTCGGAGCCCGCCTGGACGAAGCGGAAGATGTTGTCGACGAACAGGAGCACGTCCTGGCCGCCCTGCTCACGGAAGTACTCCGCCATCGTGAGGCCGGAGAGCGCGACGCGCATCCGGGCTCCGGGCGGCTCGTTCATCTGGCCGAAGACG
>JBFIDS010000023.1:0-16043 GCA_041603715.1 Paraconexibacter sp.
GACCACGACGTCGCCGGCCGTCACGCCTCGGGGCGGGTCGCGCGCTCCTCGTCGAGGATCCGCTTGAGGTCCCGCGCGGCGGCATCGATACGCCCGATCATCTCGGCCCGCTGCTCGGGATCGAGCTCGGCGTCCCGGCGCTTGAGCAGGTCGGCGAAGCCGAGGACGATCGTGAGCGGCGTCCGGAGGTCGTGGACGAGCCGGACGAGCCGCTCGTCGGCGGGATCGCTCACTCCTCGACTTTGTCGAGGGCGATCTCACCGCGCTCCAGCGCGATGGCGATCGCGTGAACGCGGTTGCGGGCCTGGAGCTTGCGGATCGTGTTGCGCACGTGCGTGCGGACCGTCTCCACGCTCACGGTGATCTCGGCCGCGATCTTCTCGGCGGTGAGGCCCTCGGCCATGAGGTGCATGATCTGCCGCTCCCGCGGCGAGAGCTGCGGGACCTTCGCGGTCGCTCGCGGCGAGAAGAGGATGCGGTCCAGCCGCGGGTCGACGTAGGAGCCGCCCTGGGCGACCCGCTCGATCGCCGCGACGAGCTCGTCCATCGCCCCGGCCTTGAGCGCGTAGCCGCGCGCGCCCGAGTCGAGTCCCTCGTAGAGGAGGTCGGCGTCGCTGTCGCCCGTGTAGAGCACGACGCCGAGGTCCGGACGCCGCGCGAGGAGCTCGCGCGTGAGGTCGATGCCGCTGCCATCCGGCAGGCGGATGTCGACGATCGCGACGTCGGGGCTGTCGTGGTGGATGAGATCGGCCCCGGCGGCGACGTTGCCCGCAGCGCCGACGACCTCGATGCCGTGACCGGCCAGGAGCGCGGCGAGACCCTCACGGAGTGCCTCGTGGTCGTCGATGATCACGATCGTCGTCATGGCCTGCGAGCGAGCCTACTGAGTCCTGGCATCCCCGTCGGGTTCGCCGCGGGCGCTCCGGCCCCTGCGCAGAAAGCCCGCAAGAAGCGGGGAATCAGCGCGCGGGCGCTCGCCCCGGACCCGTGGGCGCCACGCTCCGACTATCGTGCGACGACGCATGGCGAAGGACACCGAGAAGCTCATCCGCCAGCTCTCGCTGATCTCGTACCTGATGGCGGAGCGCCGCCCCGTCACGGCCCTCGAGATCCGCCGGGACGTCGAGGGATACAGCGGGATGAACGAGGACGCGTTCGCGCGCCGCTTCTACGCGGACCGCGCCGAGCTCGACTCGCTCGGCATCGCGCTGACCGTCGACCGGCCCGCCGACGGCATCGCCGAGCAGGAGAACTACTCGCTGCGGCCGGAGAACTTCCACCTCCCGCCGATCGCTTTCACCGACGAGGAGCTCGCGTCGCTGCAGACGGCGCTCAGCCTGCTCGACGGCGAGTTCGCCTACGCCGAGCCGCTGCGCCTCGCGCTGCAGCAGATCACCTGGGGCCGGCCGTCCCCGCTCGGCGCCCCCGACTCCTCCGGGCTCGCGCTCGGCATCACGGGGAGCGCCGGGGGCCATGAGCTGTCCCACCGGCTCGCGAAGATCGAGACGGCGATCTTCCGCCACAAGACGATCACGTTCGAGTACTACACGATGGAGCGCGACGACCTGGGCGCGCGGAAGGTGGACCCCTACCACCTGCTCTTCCAGGGCGGCCAGTTCTACCTGCTCGGGCACAGCCACGAACGAGGCGCGCTGCGGGTGTTCCGGCTGTCGCGGATCCGCGGCAAGGTCGCCTACGCGACGAAGGCCGAGCACGATTTCCGCAAGCCGGAGAGCTTCGACCCGCGCAGCTACGCCAACCGGGCCGACTGGCAGTACGGCGAGCAGATCGGCACCGCCGAGGTGTGGATCTCGGGCAGGATCGCGTGGCAGATCGAGCGCCACTTCGGCCGCCACGGCACCGTCCGCGCGGCGACCGCGCAGGAGGGCGGGGACGCCGATGGCGCGATCGTCCTCGCCACCCCGTATTCGTCGGCGCGGCAGCTCGCCTCCTGGGTCCTGCGCTTCGGGGAGCACGCCCGCGTGCTCGGTCCCGATTCCCTGCGGGAGGTCGTCGACGAGCGGATCACGCTGCTCGCCGAACGGCACTCCGACGGACCCGAGCTCGCGCCCGTCGTCCTCGGTGGCCCCTCGGCGCCGGAGCGCGAACCGGAGCCGACGGCCTCCGGGCGCCGCGAGGCGGCGATCCGGCCCGAGCGCTTCGCGCGGCTCGCGACGCTCGCGAGCATCCTCATCCACGCCGGCCGCGCCGCCGAGCTGCTCACCGTGGCGGACGTGTGCGAGCGCCTGCAGATCTCCCGGCAGGAGCTCGACGAGGACATCAACGTGCTCAACGTCGTCAACTTCGGCGGAGGGTCCTACGTCCTCTACGCCGAGGTGCACGACGACGGGACGATCGAGGTCGATCCGGAGCCCTATTCGGACAACTTCGACCGTCCCGCTCGGCTCCTCCCCGTCGAGGCGAAGGCGCTCGTCGCCGCCATCGATCTCATCGGCGACCATCTGCCGGAGGGCACGCTCGGCTCCGCACGGCAGAAGATCGTGGACGCGCTCGGGTCCGACCCCATGGAGCAGGGGCTCCACGTCGCGCGATCGGGCGCCGACGACGCCGACGTCGCCCGCACCGTCTCGGAGGCGATCGTCGCTCGCAAGCTCGTGCGGATCGTCTACTACAAGCCCAACGAGGACGAGTTCAGCGAGCGGACCGTGGAGCCGTACGCGCTCACGAACGGCCGCGAGGGCTGGTACATCGCGACATTCGACCCGAACAAGGCCGATGTGCGGCACTTCCGCCTGGATCGCATCAAGACCGTCGACGTCCTCGACGAGACGTTCGAGCCGCGGCCGGAGGTCGACGCGGCCGCGGCGGTGGACGGCTGGTTGCGGACCGGCGAGGTCGAGGCCTCGCACATCGCCCGGCTGTGGATCAGCCCCCAGCGCGCCCGCTGGATGCGGGAGGAGCACACGGTCGCCGATGAGCTCGCGGACGGGGCGATCATCGTCGAGCTCGCCTACAAGGGCACCGACTTCCTCGTGCGCGAGGTGCTCCAGGAGGCCGGGGACGCCGCCGTCCTCGAGCCGCTCGAGGCGCGGGCCGCGGTCGCGGCCGCGGTCGAGAAGCTGCGCTGACGCGCCGTAGGAGGCGACAAATGACGTACGAAAGTTCACCTGTCGGCATTTCCGTCGGGGGAGTGGGTCCCTAGGCTGCGGGGTAGGGGACCCTGCGGGACGGGCATGGAAACGCTCCGTCCTGTGCGGAAAGACACCCCGCTCACACCCGCTCTCCCAGAGCGGACACCCACGGAGGTACATCGAATGACCAAGCGACAAGGCTCGAACGCGCGGAGGAACGGTCTCCCGAGCCGCCCGCGGACGGCCACGCTCGCGAGCCTGGGCGCCCTCCCCCGCGCACTCACCCTCGGCGCCGCGGCGCCGGCCAGTGCAGCGAACATCACCGACTGCTCGGCGGACGCCGTCAAGGTGACGGTCGCCGGCCAGAGCACGATCAACCCGATCACGACGGCGAAGTCCCGCTGCGCCGACAGCTCGTCCGGACTGCCGAACACGACCAACGCGGTCGGCCTCGCGCCGGCGATCAACGCGCGGACCGCGTTCGCGATCACCGATGTGACGCCCGACGGAGCCCGGCCGCTCGACGCGATCAACTCCTCCGCGGCCGGCGTCGAGGGCCTCAGCATCGAGACCGCCGGCGGCACCGTCGTCATCGGCGTCGACGCGGTCCGGTCCTTCGCCCAGTCACGGTGCACGAACGGCGTTCTCGACATGAACGGCGCGAGCACCGCCGTCGGACTCACCATCAACGGGCAGCCCGCGACCCTCGACGGCCCCCTCGAGGGCCTCACGGACGCGATCAGCGGCTCGCCGCTCGGGGCGCTCGTCACCGTGAAGCTCAACGAGCAGATCCGGACCGGCAGCTCGCTCATCCAGCGCGGCGCGCGCATCGAGGTCCTCCCGGCCCTCGGCGCCGCCCCGCTCGCGCAGGTCATCATCGCCGAATCGGCGGTGTCCTCGCAGGGCAACCCGTGCGACCCGAACGCCCCCGAGAACCAGGACACCGACGGAACCGGAGGTGACGGTGACGCGATCGCGAACGCCTGCCCGCCCGGCTCCGTGTTCGATGCTCCCACGCAGTTCTGCGTGATCACCGCCGGCGCGTCCGGCGGTCAGGGTGTCGTCGTCGTCGGCCGCCCGTTCCAGACCGCCAACGGCGGGACGGTCATCTCCCTCAACGTCGCGCGCCGTCGGTACGGCCGCAACAGCATCTGCCTCACCGGGGCGGGACCGAGGTTCGCCGTCGTCGGCACGAGCGGCAACGACCGGATCACCGGCTCGAACGGCCCTGACCGGATCCTCGGCCTGAGCGGGAACGACAACATCGACGGCGGTCGTGGCAACGACTGCATCGACGGCAACGCCGGCCGCGACATCCTCAGCGGCGCGCTCGGCAACGACCGCGTCTACGGGAAGACCGGCAACGACGCGCTCAACGGTGGTGGCGGCAACGACATCCTGTCGGGCGGCTCCGGCAACGACACGATCAACGCCGCGTACGGCGCGGACCGCGTCCGAGGCGGGTCGGGCAACGACACGATCAACGTCGCGACGATGGGTCCGGCCGCACGCGTGAGCTGCGGCTCGGGTCGTGGCGACACGGCGCGCATCAACGAGAACGAGATCCGCAGCGCCCGCGGCGGCAGCTGCGAGCGGATGTTCCTCCTGAGCAACCGCAACCGGGTCGCCAAGCGCATCCGCTGACGATCCACGCCACTGGGAGCCGGCCTCGCGGCCGGCTCCCGGCGGTCGGCGGCCGGGAGCGCCCGGGTAGGGTCCCCGCCATGAGCCGCCGCGACCAGATCCAGATGACCGACGACGAGGTCGTCGCGTTCCTCGACGAGGAGCGGACGATCATCTGCGCGACGAACGGGGTCAAGGGCTACCCGCACCTGATGCCGCTCTGGTTCGTCGTGCGGCCCACGGGCCCCGACGGTGCGCCCGAGATCTGGGCCTGGACCTTCGGCAAGTCGCAGAAGGTGAGGAACCTCGAGCGCGACGCCCGCGCGACCCTCCAGGTCGAGGCCGGGACCGAGTACCACCTCCTCCGCGGCGTGATGCTCGAGTGCGACGTCGTGCTCCATACCGACCTCGACGAGGTCACGCAGCTCGGGACGGAGATCCTCGGCCGCTACTCCGGCAGCGTCGACGGCTCGCTCCCCGAGGAGGGCCGGGCCGCGGTCACCGCGCAGGCCGCCAAGCGCGTCGGCCTGCAGTTCGTCGAACGCAGGCGAGCGACGTGGGACCACCGCAAGCTCGGCGGCGTGTACTAGGCACGAGCCGACCCACCGCCCGCGCCGCGAGGGTGGGCGGGTCGGAATCCCTCTACCCTTCCCGGCGATGTCTTCCCCCCTCAAGGGCCTGATCCTGTCGGGCGGCAAGGGCACGCGCCTGCGCCCGATCACCCACACCAGCGCCAAGCAGCTCGTCCCGGTGGCGAACCGCCCCGTGCTCTTCTACGGGATCGATGCGATGGCCCGGGCGGGCATCGAGGAGATCGGGATCATCATCGCGCCGGAGACCGGCGACGAGATTCGCGCCGCCGCCGGGGACGGATCGCGCTTCGGGGTGAAGATCACCTACATCGTCCAGGACGAGCCCGCGGGCCTCGCCCACGCCGTCCTCACCGCGGAGCCCTTCCTCGGCACCGACTCGTTCGTCATGTACCTCGGTGACAACCTGCTCCAGGGCGGGATCTCCGATCTCGTGCGTGTCTTCCACGAGACCTCGCCGGATGCGCTCATCCTCCTCACGCCGGTGAACGATCCCGAGAACTACGGCGTGGCGGAACTCGACGGGGACCGCGTCGTCTCGCTGCAGGAGAAGCCCGCCGAGCCGAAGACGGACCTCGCGCTCGTCGGCGTCTACCTCTTCACGGCCGGGATCCACGACGCCGCCCGCGCGATCGAGCCGAGCGCCCGCGGGGAGCTCGAGATCACCGACGCCATCCAGTATCTCGTCGACTCCGGCAAGCGCGTGGAGCCGCACATCGTGCGGGGTTGGTGGAAGGACACCGGCCGGCTCGACGACATGCTCGAGGCCAATCGCCTCATCCTCGACACGATCGAGGCACGCGTGGAGGGCACCTGCGTCGACTCCCAGGTCGACGGGCGCGTCGTCATCGAGGAGGGCGCCCGCCTCGAGCGCTGCACCGTACGCGGGCCCGCCGTGATCGGCGCCGGCGCGCGCCTCGTCGACGCGTACATCGGCCCGTACACGGCGATCGGCGAGGACTGCGTCATCGAGCGCGCCGAGGTCGAGCACTCGATCCTCCTCGCCGGCTCGAGCGTGCGTGGTCTCGACGGTCGCATGGAGTCCTCCCTGCTCGGACGCAACGTCACGATCGGCCGCGGTGACCGCCAGCCGCGCGCGTACCGCTTCATGGTCGGCGACAACAGCGAGATCGGGATCCTCTAGCGATGCGCCTGCTGGTCACGGGCGCGGCCGGGATGCTCGGGCGCGCGACGATCGATGCTGCGCGCCGCCTCGGTCACGACGCGACCGGCCTCACCCGCGCGGACCTCGACATCGGCGACCCCGCCGCCGTGGAGGAGGCCCTCGGCCGTCACGCTCCCGAGGCGGTCATCAACTGCGCCGCGTGGACCGACGTCGACGGGGCCGAGACCGAGCGCGCCGGGGCGATGGCGGGCAACGCGTACGGCCCGGGCGTGCTCGCCGGCGCGGCGGCCGGCACCGGCGTGCGGCTCGTCCACGTCTCGACCGACTACGTCTTCGACGGCACGAAGCGCGAGCCCTGGCTCGAATCCGACCCCGTCGCACCGGTCAACGCGTACGGACGCTCGAAGCTCGCCGGCGAGGAGGCCGTGCTCGGCGCCGCGGGCGACGCGGCGATCGTCCGCACCGCGTGGCTGTACGGCGCGGGCGGCCCCAACTTCGTCGACACGATGCTGCGACTCGGGGCGGAGCGCGACGAGGTGAGCGTCGTCACCGACCAGATCGGCCGCCCCACGTGGACGGGCGACCTCGCCGGGGCCCTCCTGGACCTCGCCGGGCGGACGGGCGATCGCGGCGTGTTCCACGCCACCGGCAGCGGCGAGTGCTCGTGGTTCGACTTCGCCGTCGAGATCTTCGACCGGGCGCGGCTCGAGTGCCGCGTCGTCCCGACGACCTCCGACGCGTTCCCGCGACCAGCGGCCCGGCCCGCCTACAGCGTGCTGGGAACCGAACGGGACCCCGGCGTCGTGCTGGGATCGTGGCAGGACGGACTGCAGGCCTACCTCGACGAGCGACAAGGAGCGACGACATGAAGCTGCTGGTGTGTGGTGGGGCCGGGTTCATCGGCTCGAACTTCTGCCGCGTGCGGACGCGCGACCACGGCGACGAGGTCGTCGTCCTCGACAAGCTCACCTACGCGGGACGGCGCGAGAACCTCCAGGACGTCGAGCACGCCTTCGTCCACGGGGCGATCGAGGACCCGGTGAAGGTGCGGGAGGCGATCGAGGGCGTCGACGCGGTCGTCAACTTCGCCGCCGAGACGCACGTCGACCGGTCGATCGCCGAGCCCGACGCCTTCGTCCAGACGCACGCGATCGGCACGTGGATCCTCCTCGAGGCGGCCCGTGAGGCGGGGGTCCGCTACCTGCAGGTCTCGACCGACGAGGTCTACGGCTCGATCGCGGAGGGCTCGTTCACCGAGGAATCGCCGCTTCAGCCGTCCTCGCCCTACAGCGCGACGAAGGCCGGCGCGGACCTCCTCGTCTCCTCCTACACCCACACCTACGGGATGGAGACGCTGATCTGCCGAGGCTCGAACAACTACGGGCCCTACCAGTACCCCGAGAAGCTCATCCCGCTCATGGTCCTCAACGCCGTCCACGGCGACCCGCTCCCCGTGTACGGGGACGGCCAGCAGGTCCGCAACTGGCTCTACGTCGAGGACTTCGCCCGCGGGATCGGGCACGTCCTCGAGCACGGCGTGCCCGGCGAGGTCTACAACGTCGGCGGTCCCGACGAGTGCACGAACCTCGAGGTCGTCCAGCGGATCGTCGAGCTCACCGGGTGCGACCCGGCGCTCGTCACCCGCGTCACCGACCGGCCCGGACACGACTTCCGGTACTCGCTCGGCTCCGAGAAGGTCCGCGCGCTCGGCTGGGAGGCGCAGGTGCACTTCGCCGAGGGCCTCGACCAGACGGTCGCCTGGTACCGCGAGAACACCTGGTGGTGGGAGCCCATCCGCTCCGGCGACTACCGCGAGTACTACGAGCGCCAGTACGGCACGAAGCTCGGCTGAGCGGGGGTCCCGGCCCGCCGCCGCGGGCTCAGCGCGCGGCGGAGAGGGCGTTCACCTTCCAGCGGCGGCCCTCCTTGACGAGGCCGAAGGAGTCGCGGGTCTTGTCGTCGTTCTCCTTGGACTCGACGGCGGCGGTCGCGGCCGTGCCGTCGATCCGCACGGAGAGCACCTTCACGTCGAAGGAGTCGACGTCGTCGATCGCGTCCTCGATCGCGTCCTCACAGCGCACCCCGTCGCCGGCCGCCGTGCGGACCTTGTCGACGAGCGCCTCGGAGAAGAGGCTGCAGATCTCCTCGGCGTCATCGCTCCGCGCGGCGTCCGAGATGTCCTCGATCGTGTTGGCGACGAGGCGCTCCTCGCCCTCGAAGTCCGCGGAGGAGTCACTGTCGGTCGCGCCGCACCCGGCGAGGGCGAGAGCCGCCGTGAACGCGAGGAGGATCGGGCGGACGGCTACGGGCATCGGCGAGAGGGTACCGTGAGCGGCAGGATGGCCGACTCGTCCGCGCACACAAATCCGCCGAGCGTCCCGCGCGGCCGTCATGCCCCGCCGCTCGAGGTTCGCGTGTCCGTCCAGCGCGAGCGTCTCTTCGATGCCGCCGCCGCCGTGTTCTCACGGGTCGGCTACGCCGACGCGAGCGCGGAGGCGATCAGCAAGGAAGCGGGGATGTCGAAGGCGACGTTCTACGAGCACTTCTCCAACAAGGAGGAGTGCCTGATCGCGCTGTTCGACCAGGCGGCCGCGACGATCATGCGCGCGATGGCCGACGCCCAGCGGGAGAACCGCCGGGAGTCCGAGCACTACCGCGAGTGGATCGAGCGCGGCGTGCGGGCGTTCCTCGAGACGCTCACGAACCACCCCGAGGCCTCCCGCACCCTCCTCGTGGAGGTCGTCGGCGCCGGGCCCGCCGCCCTCGCCCGGCGCGACCGGATCTTCCTCCTCTTCGCCGAGCTGCTCTACAACGACAACCTCGCGGTCGCCCCGCACTACGGCGCGCCGAACTTCGCCTCGCTCGAGGACGCCTACGCGATCGTCGGCGCGATCGCGGCCCTCGTCGATCGGCAGCTCCGTCACGGCCTCCCGAAGGATCCGCGCGATCTCGAGCCGGTGATCGAGCGTCTGTTCTTCGGCCTGCTCAGCCAGGCCGCCGAGCTCGAGCAGGCGTGAGCGCAGCCGGGTTCCCGGCTCCCGGAGTCGACCCCGCGCGCGACCCGGGCGCGGTGCTCGCGCAGTCGCGCGGCACCGACGATCTCGACGTCCTCGAGGCGCGCGTCGCGCAGTGCCGTGCCTGTCCCCGGCTCGTCGCGTGGCGGGAGGAGGTCGCGCGGGTCAAGCGCGCCGCCTACGCCGACGAGGAGTACTGGGGCCGGCCGGCCCCAGGCTTCGGGGACCCGTCCGCCCGCGTCCTGGTCCTCGGCCTCGCGCCCGCCGCGCACGGGGCCAACCGCACCGGTCGCGTCTTCACCGGCGACCGGTCCGGCGACTTCCTCTACGCGGCCCTGTTCCGAGCCGGGATGGCCAACCAGCCCGAGGCGGTGTCCCGCGACGACGGCCTGACCCTCCGCGACACGTGGGTGACCGCCGCCGTGCGGTGCGCGCCCCCGGCGAACAAGCCCGCTCCCGCCGAGCGGGACACGTGCCTGCCGTGGACGGTCCGGGAGCTCGAGATGCTCGGCGGCGTGCAGGTCGTCCTCTGCCTCGGCGGCTTCGCGTGGGAGGCCGCGCTGCGTCTACGGGTGGCCGCCGGCGCACCGGCCGCCCGCCCCAAGCCGCGCTTCGGCCACGGCGCGGAGTTCGACGACGGCGCCTGGATCCCGATGCTCGGCTGCTTCCACGTCTCGCAGCAGAACACGTTCACCGGGCGGCTCACCGAGCCGATGATCGACGCGGTGCTCGCGCGGGCGAAGGAGATCGCGGGCCTCTGAGTCGCCCTGGTGTTCCACCTCCTCATCGCAGATCGATGACGAGGTGGATCACCCCCGCGCTCAGCACGCGGCGGTCGCCCGCGTCGCCGCCTGGGGCCCCGCGTCGCCGCGGCCGAGCTCGCCGATCTGCGGGCCCCCCTCCGTGCCCGCGGGCAGCGCGACGAGCACCCGGCGCGACGTCCCGCGCGCGACGTCCTCGACGCGCAGGAGGCCGACCTGGCCGGTCGGGTCGGACACCGCCCACTCGACGACGGGCGCTCCCTCGGCGACGACCGCACCGCCCTCGCGCCGCGTGATCCGCCCGGGACAGAAGTCGGAGTCACGCCCGGCGGCGCTGAGGCGCAGGCCGGTGAGCGCCGCGAGGAGGCCGTCCCGCGCGGCCGGAGTGTCGTTGTCGAGCGTTCCGTCCGGCACGACCCCGGGACACGGGACCGCCGACGGGGCCCCCTGCGCAGCCCGGCCCTGCATCCGCACGACGCCGTCGGCGCCCAGCAGGAGCGGGAGCGTGCGGGTCTCGAAGCTCGCCTTGTCGAAGCGGACGAGCACCTCGGCCGCGAGCGAGCCGTCGGCCTGTCGCGCGGTGTTCGTGATCGCCCACGAACCGGACTCGTTCGTGAAGAGGGACTGGTCGGGGGAGTTGCGGAAGATCGTCTGCTCCTGACGCTGCGCACGACCGTCGGCGCAGAAGCGCGTGACGTTCTCGGTCGAGCTGTTCGTGTCGGTGGCGACGTCGCGGAGCTCGAGCCCGGAGAGCGCGGTCCGCATCGCCCGCTCCTGGGCCGCGGGCCCGTCGGACTCGGGACCGGGCCCGAGCGGGGTCTCCGCATCGGGGGAGGCCGCGCGACAGCTGCGGTGCAGGCCTCGGCGGGCCGTCCGACCGGAGCGCTCGGCCGCGCGCAGGGCCGAGGCCCGCGCCACTCCCGTGAGCGAGCCGAGGCGCACGGCGCCCCGCCGCAGCACCTCCGTGTTGACGAGCGCCCGACCGCGCGTGACGTACCGGCCGCGGCCCCTCACGCGCGTCTCGTCGGCGATCCGGATCCGCGACCGGACGGGCAGGAGCCTGCGCAGGGCGCTCCGCGACGTGCTCGCGAAGCACTGCCGGCCGGTCGGCGCCCGCACGCCGACGAGATCGATCGTGCCCACCCGACCGGAGACCCGTACGCGGACGGTGTCCCCGTCGAGGACCCGGACGACCGTCGCGGTGCGCGAGGGGCCGACGGCTGCCGAGGCGGTGGCGGGGATCGCCGTCGCGACGAGAGCGAACAGCACGAGGGCGAGGGTGGTCCGGGCGATCGCGTGGGAGGGCATCGATGAGAAGGACGCCGCGCAGGGAGATTCCTTCCCGCGGGGGACGCGGACCGTCTCGACGGGGGTCATCGACCGCGCCGCCCGAGGGTGAGCGTCGCCGTGAGCGTCACCGGGGTCGCCTGGGCACCCTGCCCACTGTCGCGGACGACCGCGGCGAGGCGGACGGGGACCGGACGCCGACTGCGCGAGAGGAGCGTGCGCATGCGCTTCGTGAGCGTGACGGACACGGATGCGCTGCCGCCCCAGGGGATCACCCGGCTCGCGCGACCGATCGAGACGCGCGCCGGGATCCTCACGCGCTTCCGTCCCGACCCGGCGGCGATGACCCGGGTCGTGCGCAGCGTGAGCGTCGAGGCGCACGCGCGCGCCTGGTAGACGCAGGCGATCCGCAGCGCGACGCGGCCCCGCCGGTCGGGCGTGGCACGACGCGTGACGAGCCGCGCCTGCGGGGGGCGACCGGGCACTCCGCCCCCCGGCAACGTCCCCAGGCTCGTCCCGCCGTTGAGGAGGCCCGTCGGCGGCGCGGGCGGCGGGGGCGGTGCCGCGGGCAGACCGCGAGCGGGCGGTGCGGGCGGCGGCGTCGCGTCCGCCGGACCGGTCACGCCCTGGCCACCGCGTTCGATCGTCGTGCAGTCGGGGTTCGCCGGGTCGAACTGGTCGAGGACCGCGCGGTCGCCCGGATCCGGCCGGGCACCCGTGACGCCGAGCGTGCCCTCGCAGACGACCTGCCCGTCGGTCTCCTCGTCGCGGGCGAGGATCGTGTCGGCGCCGGTGCCCGCGTTGAAGGTGTCGGCCCCGCGCTGCCCGTCGAGCAGGTCGCCGCCTCCGAGCCCGAAGAGCTGATCCGGCCCGCGGCTTCCCACGAGGACGTCGGCGAAGCGCGTCCCGACGACGGTCTCGACGTCCGTGACGTTGTCGCGGTCCACGCCGTTGGGCGAGCAGCCGTCGACGGGTCCGACGTTCACGGGCGCGGCAGGCCGGGTGTCGACGGAGGCACCGTCGTTGCACAGGCCGTCGAGCGAGACCTCGACCCCGGCGGTACGGGCGTCGTCGCCGTAGCTCACCGTGTCGAACCCGGGGCCGCCGTCGAGGATGTCGGGGCCGGTCCCGCCGTCGAGCAGGTCGTCACCGACCCGCCCGCGCAGGATGTCTGTCCCGGCGTCACCGAAGAGCCTGTCCGCTCCGGTGTCGCTGCCTGTGAGGCGGTCGTCGCCCGGGCCTCCACGAAGGACGGCAGGTCCGCCGATCGACGTGAGCTTGTCGTTCCCGGCCCCGCCGGTCGCGGAGACCGGCGGCGACCCGTCGGGGAGCGGCCCACCCGTCCCGACGAGCGTGACCTCGTCGTCGCCGGCCGCCATGTCGATCGTCGTGGCGGGTTGCCCGGGCGGGACCTCGGAGCGGCCGACGTCACCGTCCACGCGCAGCCTGTCGTCGCCCCCGCCGAGCACGATGCGGATGGGGTAACCACGGGGAGCCGTGCAGATCACCGGCCGCCGGCCCGCCTTCTCCTCCCCGAGCCCGCAGCCGCGGATCGCGAGGTTGCGCAGATCGCCGGTCACGGTGACGACCTGCTCGACGTCGACGGCGGCATCGCGCACCCTGGACTCGACGTTGATCGCGTCGGCCCCGTCGTCACCGGTGATCTCGAGGACCCGGCCGGTCGGCGTGTCCGCGAAACCGATGCGGATCGCATGCGCCGAAGAGGGAGCGAGGGCGAGCGCGAGAAGGGCGGCGGCGAGGCAGGCTGCAGGCCCGCGGCGAAGGCGTGTCATGTGGGGAGGGACGCCACGGCGCGCGCAAACCTTCCCAGCGACCCCACATCGCGTCGCGCCCGACGGGTTAGGGTGAGGAGGCGTAGGGGACCGACATGCGCGACACCACTCCGTTCTCGACACTGCTCGCCCGGCTGCTGCCCGACCGTCCCTTCACGGTCCGGCTCTGGGACGGCACCTCGCTCGAGCCGACCGGCGGTAACGGCGACGGCCCGACCTTCACGGTCCGCGACCCGCGGGCGATCGCCCACGCACTGCGGGCCCCCGGCCAGCTCGGGATCGGGCGCGCCTACGTGAGCGGCATGCTCGAGGTCGACGACATCGACGCCGTCATCGACGTCCTCGAGCACTGGACGCCGCCGCCGATCGACCGGGGCGACAAGGCGCGGCTCGCGCTGGCCGCCGCTCGCGCGATGGGCCCGGTCCTCCCGCCCCCGCCACCCGAGGTCGAGCTGAAGCCGCGCGGCCGCCGGCACTCGATCCTGCGCGACGCCCGGTCGGTCCGCCATCACTACGACGTCTCCAACGACTTCTTCGCGCTGTTCCTCGACGCGTCGATGACCTACTCGTGCGCGCTGTTCCGTCCCGACGACGCGACGCTCGAGGACGCCCAGGCCGCCAAGCACGAGCTCGTGTGCGAGAAGCTCGGACTGCAGGAGGGGCAACGCGTCCTCGACGTCGGGTGCGGCTGGGGAGCGTTCGCCGTCCACGCCGCTCGCCACCACGGCGCCGAGCTGGTCGGCATCACCCTCTCGGAGCCGCAGGCCCGCCGCGCGCGGGAGCGGGCCGCCGACGCCGGGGTGGCCGATCGGGTCGACATCCGGGTGATGGACTACCGCGACATCACGGACGGCCCGTTCGACGCGATCGCCTCGATCGGCATGGTGGAGCACGTCGGCGCCGTCCAGATCGACGACTACTCCCGGCGGCTGCGATCGCTGCTCCGCCCCGGCGGGCGACTCCTCAATCACGGGATCGCGCGCCTGCGGGTCGGCGACCCGGAGGCGGGCCCGTTCTCGGAGCGCTACGTGTTCCCCGACGCAGCGCCGCTGCACCTCTCGCGGATCCAGATCGCGCTGGAGCGTGCCGGGCTCGAGACCCACCACGTCGAGGACATGCGGCTGCACTACGACCGCACGCTCACCCACTGGATCGAGCGCCTCGATGCGAACCTCGGCGAGGCCCGGCGGCTCGCCGGGGACGAGCGCGTGCGCGTGTGGGGGCTCTACCTGCGCGCGGCGCGTAACGGGTTCCGCACGGGGTTCACCTCGCTCTATCAGGTGCTCGCGACGGCGCCGCAGGAAGGGCCGCGCCCGCTCGACGTCTGGACGCCCGCCTCCACGAACTGAGACGCGGATGGCCGACGGCCCCGGTGGGTACCCTCGGTCGGTGGCCCGCCGTCCCGTCGATCCGCTCGCCGCGTTCACCCCCGCCGTCCGCAACTGGTTCGGCGCGGCCTTCCCGTCCGCGACGCCCGTCCAGGAGCAGGCGTGGCCGCAGATCGCGACCGGTGAGCACGTCCTCATCAGCGCGCCGACGGGCTCGGGCAAGACGCTCGCCGCGTTCCTCTGGGGCCTCGACCGCCTCGTCGCCGACCCGTGGCCGCCCGGGACCCCCGCCAAGGACCGTCACGTCCGGCTCGTCTACGTCTCCCCGCTGAAGGCCCTGTCGCACGACGTCGAACGCAACCTCCGCGCGCCGCTGCGGGGCATCGCGGCCGGCGCGGGTCTCGAGGCGCCCCCCACCGCGGCGATCCGGACCGGCGACACATCGCAGCGCGATCGCGCCCAGATGCTCCGCACCCCGCCGGACATCCTCATCACGACGCCCGAGTCGCTCTACCTCATGCTCACCTCCCGGGCCCGCGAGATCCTCGGCGGGGCCGAGGCGGTCATCCTCGATGAGATCCACGCGGTCGCCGCGACGAAGCGCGGCAGCCACATGGCGCTCACGCTCGAGCGGCTCAGCGCGCTCGTCACGGAGCGCGGCAACCGCGACGTGCAGCGCATCGGCCTGTCCGCGACGCAGAATCCGCTCGAGGAGGTCGGCCGCTACATGGTCGGCCCGCGGCGGACGTGCCGGATCGTCGACGCCGGGATCCGCAAGCCGCTCGACCTGAAGATCCACGTGCCCGTCGAGTCGATGGTGGAGCCCGAGGCCTTCGATGAGAACGGTGCGCCGCGCGACCCGCTCGACCCGCTCGTCGGCGGAGAGGCGACCCGGCGTTCGATCTGGCCGGCGATCTACCCCGAGATCCTGCGGCTCGTTCGCGAGCACCGCTCGACGATCGTCTTCGTCAACAACCGCCGCGGCGCCGAGCGGCTCGCCCTGCGGCTCAACGATCTCGCCCGGGAGGACCACGAGGCCGCGTGGCAGGCCGCGAACCCCGATGCGCCAGCCGAGCAGGCACCCGCGATGGCGACGATCGCACGCGCCCATCACGGTTCGCTCGCCCGGGAGGAGCGGCTCATCGTCGAGGAGCGGCTCAAGAGCGGCGAGCTGCCGTGCCTCGTCGCGACCTCCTCGCTCGAGCTCGGCATCGACATGGGTGCCGTCGACCTCGTCCTCCAGGTCGAGTCCCCGGGCAGCGTCGCGCGCGGGCTGCAGCGGATCGGCCGCGCCGGGCACAACGTCGGCGACGTCTCGAAGGGGCGGATCTTCCCCAAGTTCCGCGGCGACCTCCTCGAGTGCGCCGTCGTCGCGAAGCTCATGCGCGAGGGCCGGATCGAGCCGACCGTCGTGCCGCGCAACGCGCTC